>NZ_JBHYKG010000205.1:0-15261 GCF_042741245.1 Kitasatospora sp. NPDC058965 | reverse complement strand
TCACAGCAGTCATGCTGTGACCCCGGGCCATTCTGCGTTAATCCGGTTGCCGTCGGCCGGGTAATAGCAGGCCGCGTGCGGTGTGCTGATCGCCTTCAAAGGTACCGCTCACTCTGAGGTCGGAGCGGGCGCACTCATGGAACTGGTTAATAGCCCGGAACACGGTGGCGTGCAGCTCCCGCCACTCATCCAAGGTGCCAATGACAACGCCCCGGGCCTGCCAACCGATTGCAGCTGTGGCCTCTTGCACGGCATGGGCCCTGTCGATGACCTCGGTGCCGGCCAGCAGCATGACACGCTCAAAGGCGACAGCCTGGGCGGCACCAGCCTCGGTGAGGTCCATCGCCAGATCATGCTCGCTTCGGGCCATGGAGCGCATGCCTTCCCTGACCTCAAACAGCAACACGCAGGTATGAACGACACTTCGAACTTGGCCAATGTATTCAGCATAGGCGGCAAGCTTCTTTGCGTCCCACCGCACTCGACGCTTTTCTCGCCGCTTGCTTCGCTCAACGAGTTCGTTCGCCAGATACGTCGTAAGCGCGCCAAGTAGCACGGCGGCGATCGTAACTAACTGTGTAACGGTGTCCACTGCCCCGGCCCCCAAGTGCTGCACGACTTCTCGGAAGCATAGGGGTGAGACCGGTCGCCCGGACAGAGGACAAGCCAGCTCGCTAGGCTGCTGTCCGGGCTGTCCGACTGTCCTGCCATGCACTCTGACCAGGTAGAACGGGCCGGACAGGGCCGGACAGGCCGGTAAGCGTCGGTGCGTCATGTGCGATTGGCTCAGATGCGCTGAAACACCCGGGTGTTTCAGCTTCCCGCCCAGGCAGAACGTGGGATGGCTCAGCACCGGGTCGCACCTCTACCGGAACGGCGCATCGTGCTGTGATGATCACGCCGTTCGCGAGGCTGTGGAACGGTGGCGGAACGCTAGGAGCTGTGGACAGCAACCGGATGAGCTACGCCGCAGGTGAGGGGCGGTACGGGGCCCAGAACCCTAGATAATCTTGAAAACTGTCGTGCGGTGACCCCGTACCGTGGGTTCGAATCCCACGCTCTCCGCTGGTGGGGAAAGCCCTGATGAGGGCGGGTATTGGCTGAGTGCCGATACCCGCCCTTTTCGATTCCTGTGCCAGGGTGTCCCACTGTTTCCCGCCGCTGACCACTGTGCCGGGGCCAGTTCGGGGCCAGATGCAGACCCCCGCTCGGTCGGGTGACTGCGACGCGGGGCGCTAGATCCATCCCTCATCGAGGTAGATCGTCCAGGCGTCCCCGACGGCCCGCCTCAGGCGAACCAGGCCCGCAACGTCCGCGATGGCAACCGGCGCGTCGGACAACCGCAAGGGCGCGACCGGGACACCGCGCCGGGTGTAGGTGGGCAACTCGCCGTCGCCGTCGAAGGCGTGGAGCGGCGGCAGAGGATCACTGCCGAACCAGGTGGGGAGGTTCTCCTCCGCCCAAGCGGCGGCGGCATCGACACGGTCAAGATGCGCCAACAGTGACTCAGGGGCAGGACCACAGCTGAACTGCACGATGAAGCCCTCAGCATCGACTGCCCACCAGTCCCAGATGCAGTTCGGTCGAGGGTGCCTCAGGATCTCCGCCATGCCGCCACGGTAGCCAGCCGGCAGGTAGCTGGCGAAGGTGATTTCCAGGGAGCGGCTCAGTCGGACTGAGGTTCACTTCCGTCGTTCAGGGCCCGCTCGATCAGGTCGTTGGCCTGGTCGCGCTTCCCGTCGAGCACCTTGGCGTGAACCGGTAGAGCACCGCCACGCTATGGCCGGCCCGGCGGGCTACCTCGGTCGGGTCGACTCCCGAGACCAGCCACAGGGAGACGCCGGCGTGCCGCAGTGCGTACGGCACGTCAGCCAGCGGAGTTCCCGCCTGCTCCTCGGTCAGTGCGGCCGTGCGGACCGCCTTCCAGACGGCGGCATAGTCCTTGGTGAGCACCACGCCGCCTTCGGAGGCTCGGAATAGTCGCCCTCCCGTGCCGACCCCGTACGTGGCGAGGTGCGCGCGGAGGAGGGCCACCAGGACCGGCGGGATGGGCACGTCCCGCGTCGTCTTGCGGGCCCGGCGCTTCAGGCCGCGCTCCTCGTGCGACTTGCCGTCATCGGTCCAGATGGAGCCTGCCCGGGGTGAGCTGCCTGCGAGCAGCAGCAGCCCCCAGCCGGACTCCGGCAGGGTGCAGTCCCGCTTGCGCAGGTCCATCACCTCAGCCGGCCGCATGCCCGCGTAGTACATGCAGGCGAAGAACGCGGCGAGGTGCCGACCGCGCGCCCCAACCGTCTGGGCGGCAGCGATCAGCTCTCGGGCCTGCTGGGGGTTCGGGACATACCGCCAGTCAATCTCGTCGTCCGTCTGCGGCGGTGCCCAGTCGATGAACTGCAAGGGGTTGGCGGCCAGTTGACGGCGCTCAATGGCGTAGCGGAGGCAGTTGTTCAGCACCATGCGCTTACGGCGGATGGTGTTCGCTGCCGCTGGTTTCCCGTTGAGCTGCAACGTGAGCGCCGTCAGTCCGGCGCGCATGGTGTCGGAGTCCTCCAACTCGCTGATCGGAACCGACTTCCGCTCGATCCACGCCAGCGCGGCGGCAATCTCCTCGGACGGTTCGGGCAGCCGACCGGAGAAGTTGAAAGCCCAGCCGGTCAGGGCCCGTCGCAGCACCCGGGCGGGGGGAGCACCTTCGAGCACCTGCGGAAGCTCTTTGGCGGCTTGAAGTTGGAGGCCGACTACGAGGTGATCCCGACGTCAGGGATTGTGAGCCTCAACCGCGAACACTTGGTGGTCATCTGCGGTCCCCGGCTGTCACCGATCGTGGCCCAGGTACTCGAAGGGGATGACAATCTGCGCTTCACGAAGGATCGGGCCTGGCACCTGGTAGACCTCCAGACCAACATGGAGTACCGCTCCCCGCTCGATGAGGACGGGACTGCTGGCGATGTCGGCTACCTCGGCCGCTTGCCCCGTCTCGACGGCAAGGGCACATTTCTGTACATCGCCGGCATCCATGCCATCGGGGCCAGCGGAGTCGTCCACTACCTGGAGAACCACTTGGCCGAGCTCTACCGCGATGTGAAGATGCGCCGGTTCTCGACTCTCATCTCCTGCCGCTACGACCCCGCGACCCTTGAGGTCTTGGAAAGCTCCCGCGTCACTCCGATCTACCGACACGAAGGCTAGAAATGCGCGTCTCGATCGCCACCGAGCCAGGCGGCGCCAGCCCGAACGAGGATTGGGTCGCCGCCACAGCCAGTCTTGCGGTCGTCCTGGATGGGCTCAGCACCGCCGGCCTGGACACCGGCTGCCGACACGGCGTGCCGTGGTACGTCGCCCAGCTTGGCAGCCATCTCGTGGCGACGCTGGCTGTTCCGAACCGACCGCTAGATGAGGGCCTGGCTATCGCCCTAGAGCAGGTCGCGGCGCTCCACCCCGAGTGCGACCTGAACAACCCGGGGACACCTTCGGCAACGGTCTCGGTGCTACGAGCCGCAGATTCGATGCTTAGCTATCTCGTGCTCGCGGATTCCCCCATCGTGTTCGAGGGGCGCAACGAGTACTCGGTTGTTACCGACCTTCGGGTGGACACCGTGGTACCCGAGCTGAGGGCGGAGACTGAGCGGTTCGCCACCGGATCGCCGGAGCATGCGGAGAGCGTCCGGCGCATGGTCACGGCCCAGCGACTCACACGCAACACGCCTGGCGGGTACTGGGTAGCCGCGGCTTCTCCAGAACCCGCCCACCATGCTGTGACCGGGTCGGTTGCTCGTTCGGACATCATCTCAGCCGCAGTGATGTCCGACGGGGTCTCTCGGCTGGTCACGGAGTACGGAATGGCCACGTGGGCCGACGCCTTCGCCATCCTCCGAAGTAGTGGCGTTGGGGAGCTGATCGCAGAGGTGCGCAAGGTCGAGGCCACCGATCCGAACGGGAAGCGCTGGCCACGATTCAAAGCGGGCGACGACGCGGCCATTGCGTTCTGTGAACTCTGATTCACCCGCGGCTGACCAGCTACTGTCCTCGTGCATCGGGGGCCGGGTCCAGTAACAGACAAGGGCCCCGTCGGAGAGATCCGGCAGGGCCCTTGTGCGAGACACTACCGAGCCCGTGGCTACGCCTGGGCTAGTCAACGTCAGAGATGCAGCGGGAGTCGAAACCAACTCCGGCGAGGCTAGAATACTGGCGGGGTGGGAGATATTTCTATCGTGGATTCGATGAGCTAATCGCCGATTCCTTGAAAGACTGCAGGAGCGGATCACTGACCAGTCTCGACACCGACCCGATCATCAGCAGCCTCTTCACCTTGAATCACTGCCGACCGTTCTGGCCCACCAGGCTCGGTGGGAACTGAGCTCTTTCGAAGAGCAGACATCATGACAAGCTGATCATCACCGTATGGCGTGAGCTTCCAGTACGTCGCATTATCGGCGACAGACCTCCGCTTAGTTCCTTTATCGATCAGCCTTAGAGCCCGCAGTTGGACCTTTATTATATCAAGCTCAGAAGGCGTTATACGAACTCTAGGATTGAACAAGTCGGATGGCATTTGCCCCGACTCTAGCAGCTTGTCATAGATATTGTTTGACAATGCCGAACCAAGGTCCGAGTCCGACGCCTCGTTCATCATTCGGGCGCCAAGTATTGCAAACAGATCATTCCAGGTGTAATCAATCTCGCCATATGCCTGCTCAAGGCCGCGCGAAATTATCTTGTAGTGCACCATGTGGAGCTCATCACCCTGCGCAAGGTCGTGCAACGCAGCCTGCGTTGAGCTCTCCTCGGCTCGCGCCAACTTCATTTCAGCCACAGCGGCACGCAGGCGACTCAACTCTTCGAGCAGCTCAGGACTAGCAGCATTTCGACCTTTCACCCACCCCTCGCCAGGGGATTCCTTCATCAGCTTTATTAAGCTTCGAGACACTACAGAGCCAAGCTGATCTGGAGTGGTCCAGGTTCGAACAACCTTCTTCTTCACCTTCTCCCTAAATTCCTCAAGCTTGGCATTGGCATCTTGCCCGAGCTCGGACTTGCCCGCCTCAATCTTTCGAGGTTCGCCATGAACGAATCCAAGGATCGGCTTACCTTCCGATAGCGCGTAGTCATACTCGCGCTCGGTATAGCTGACCCCAGATGGACTCATCGACCCGTATCGATTTCCGATAATTACAATGTAATAGTCGGAATCATCAATAACCCTCTTGATTAGAGTCCATTGGTCATCATTTGCAGCCGGAAACATTTCCATTCCGGCAGGTATGCAGTCAAGCTCCAATAGGGCCTGAATGACCTCCCTTCGCTCATCCACGAGGTCCGTGTATGTAGAGCTAACAAATACCTGGTACCGCCGCTCCATGGCCTCTCTCCAGTCCCATATTGAACCAAGTTTGGAATGGAAGAAGAGTTGACGAATATCCCTAATTAATTGTCTACCACTTCGATCGAACCTGCGACTGCTGGGAGTCGCCAGGCACCGCACAGGCAACATTCAGTGGTCAGACATCATCTGTAAGTCACGCGGATGGACCCGCATCGATTGCCCGGACTGCAGGCCGTACGCCCTGCCAAGATGCTTGGCAGGGCGTACGCGTGCTCGCCTACGGAACGTTGAGAGTCATGGCTTGCCGATCCTGTCGGCGGCCAACCAGGCCACCCAGCGGGTGGCGGCCGTCGCCCCTCGGAGCGCTGTCGTCTACGGCATGCAGTGCCCGCACATCGGCGCGGTCATGGGCGCCAGCTCCGTCCCTACGAACCAGGATCACGACCTCACGAGCATCGCAATCCTGGTTGTCGCAGTAGAGCTCGACTCGCCCTGCGTCGCGGTCGTCGTCGTGGTCAGACAGCATCGCGGTGTCGCTGCCGCAGAAGTAGCACGGCAGTGCCTGACTCGACCCCTCGGCCCGCCGGATCCACGGCTGCTGCCCCGCTTCCCACTCGCCCATTGGCCAACTCCCCTACTAGACCTGCGCGCCTGCCGGGCGCACCGCCCACCGTAGTGTCCAGCCGACTAGCTAGGCGTCAGTGAATGGCTCGGGGCCAGCCCGGGGCCAAGCAGTGACGTAGCATCAGCTCGAACGTAGTTCCTGCTGGTGAGCGTGGGGGTGACTCGGTGCGCGCCTTCCCCCTTGAAAACTGTCGTGCGGTGACCCCGTACCGTGGGTTCGAATCCCACGCTCTCCGCCAGGTGGGGAAAGACCTGATCAGGGCGGGTACCGGCCGAGTGCCGGTACCCGCCCTCTTCGTCATGGGGCGGGCGGCGGCCCCGTACCGTGGGGGCGAGTCCCGTGCTTCCCGCGGCGGGGCGCAGGCCTGGGCAGGGCGGGGGCCGGCCGGGTGCCGGTGCCCGGCCCGATTTCCGTACGGAGGGTGCTCGTGGACGAGTTGACGCGGCGTCTGGCGGCCGGGCTGCCGGTCGGGGCGGTGGTGGTGGACCCGGACGTGACGGGGGCGTACCGGCACGACATGGCGGGGTTCTGCGAGGCGGGGGAGCCCGCCTGCCTGGTGTTCCCGCAGACGGTCGAGCAGGTGCAGCACGTGCTGCGGACCGCGCACGAGCTGAAGGTGCCGGTGGTCCCGCAGGGGGCCAGGACGGGGCTGTCGGGCGGGGCGAACGCGGTGGCGGGGTGCGTGCTGCTGTCGCTGGTGAAGATGGACCGGATCCTGGAACTGGACCCGGTGAACCGGATCGCGGTGGTCGAGCCCGGGGTGGTCAACGCGGTGCTCTCCCGGGCGGCGGCCGAGCACGGACTGGCCTACCCGCCGGACCCGTCCAGCTGGGAGTCCTGCACCATCGGCGGCAACATCGGCACCGGGGCCGGCGGGCTGTGCTGCGTGAAGTACGGGGTGACCGCCGAGTACGTGCTGGGCCTGGACGTGGTGCTGGCCGACGGGCGGCTGCTGCGCACCGGACGGCGGACCGCCAAGGGGGTGGCCGGCTACGACCTGACCCGGCTGTTCGTCGGCTCCGAGGGGACCCTCGGGGTGGTGGTCGGCGCCGTGCTGGCGCTGCGGCCGGCGCCCGCGCCGCAGCTGGTGCTGGCGGCGGAGTTCCCCAGCACGGCGGCGGCCTGCGCGGCGGTCAACGCGGTGACCACGGCGGGGTTCACGCCCTCGCTGATGGAGCTGATGGACACCGTGATGATCCGCGCGGTCAACCGGATGGCCCGGATGGGGCTGCCCGAGGAGACCAAGGCGCTGCTGCTGGTGGCCTTCGACGGGACCGAGCAGCGCGCCGAGCTGGCCCGGGTGGGCGAGCTGTGCCGGGCGGCGGGGGCGACCGAGGTGGTCCCGGCCGAGGACGTGGCGGAGTCGGAGCTGCTGCTGCAGGCCCGCCGGCTGGCGCTGACGGCGATGGACACGCTGGGCACCACGATGGTGGACGACGTGGCGGTGCCCCGGTCGCGGATGGCCGAGATGCTGGACGGCGTGGCGGAGATCGGCGAGCGGTGCGGGCTGACCATCGGGGTCTGCTGCCACGCCGGGGACGGCAACACCCACCCGATCGTGGCCTTCGACGCCGCCGACCCGGACCAGGTGGCCCGGGCGAAGGAGTCCTTCGAGGCGATCATGGCGCTGGGGCTGGAGCTGGGCGGCACGATCACCGGCGAGCACGGGGTCGGGCTGCTGAAGCGGGAGTGGCTGGCGCGCGAGCTGGGCGAGGTCGGAGTCGACCTGCAAAAGCAGATGAAAGCATTGTTCGACCCGCACGGAATTCTCAATCCGGGCAAACTCTTCTAGCCATTTCCTCCGGTGGCGCGGTGGGGTGGCGCGGCGCGGGGCGGCGGATTCCGCGGTTGACCGGTGCCGCCCCTGGCCGAACTCCGACCTGTGGATATCGGTCGTTCGCGGCCCCGGGTTTAGCGTCGGGGCGTCACGCGTTCGGGGTAATTGGCCTGCCGGGCCTGGTCATTCGGGGACCGGATGCGGAGTCTTGATTCCGGCGTCGCAGCCCGCAGGGGTTCGTCTGGCCGCGAACTCCCGCACCAGTTGTTCCAGTTCCAGATTGTGGAGGATTCCATGACTCGCATCCGGACCGCTCGCACCGTCGCCGCGCTGGCGGCCGTCCCGCTCGCCGCGGCCCTGCTGCTGGGGGGCGCCGGCGCCGCCTTCGCCGACAACGGCGCGGGGGCCGGCGGCGGCTCCAACGCCTCCGTCGTCTCCAACGTCGGCACCGGCAACATCTTCGGCAGCGTGGACGGCAACTCCAACTGGACCCAGCAGGTGGCCACCGGCAGTGGTGCCTCCAACCAGAACAACACCCTGGCCTCGAAGGACAACTCCGGGTTCATCTTCGCGGACCAGTCCAACAAGAACGTCGGCATCTACTTCGCGCCCGTGATCGAGTAGCGGGCACCCCGAAAGGCCGGGCGGCGGAAAGGGTCAACCGTGCGCCGGGTCCGGTGGGCGGCACTTCGGTGCCGCCCACCGGCATGTCCGCCGCCGGTATCCGCCCTCGGCGGTCCCTCGGCGGTCCGTCGGTGGGCCGCGGGCTGGTCCGTCGGGGGCGCGTCGATGGTCCGTCGGGGTGAGCCGGCGGCGCGTCGGACTGACCGTGCGTCAAGCACCGCTGACCCGGGGTCAGTCTCGGAGGATGGTGCGCTACCTGCGGTCGACCGCGATCTCGGCCTCCGCCCTGGTGCTGCTGCTGGCCACCGACACCGGGGCGGCGGGTTCCGGACCGGCCCCGTCCCCCGCCGCGCCCGCCGCGGCGCCGGTGGCCGCGGTGCTGCCGGCCGGCGCGCCCCCGCCCGCGGCCCCGCGGGCCCGAGCGCTGCGACCGTCCGTGCTGGCGGACCCGGGGCGGGCCAAGCTGGCCACCGAACCGTCCACGGTCTTCACCGGCAGCGGCTTCGACGCCTGCAGCGCGCCCGCGCTGGACGCGATGCGGGCCTGGCGCGGGGCCTCGCCGTACGGCGCGGTCGGCATCTACACCAGCGGCAACCAGCGGGCCTGCGCGCAGAGCCGGCTGACCCGGGACTGGGTCCGCCAGGTCCGCTCGCTGGGCTGGCGGTTCCTGCCCACCCACGTCGGCCGCCAGGCCCCGTGCATGGCGGGCGACCACAAGCCGGACCGGATCGACCCGGCCCAGGCGGTGCAGCAGGGGCGGGACGAGGCGGCCGAGGCGGTGCGCGCGGCGAAGGCGCTGGGGATCGACGCCGGCAGTCCGGTCTACCTGGACATCGAGGCCTACCGGTCGGGCGACGCCGGGTGCAGCAAGGCGGTGATCGACTTCACCGAGGGCTGGACCCAGGCGCTGCACAGCGCCGGCTACTACTCCGGCTTCTACTCCAGCCTGGACTCCGGGATCGCCGACCTGGTCGCCGCCGCCCGGTCCGGCGCCACGCCGCTGCCGGACGCCGTCTGGTACGCCCGCTGGGACGGCAGGGCCGCCACCGACGCGCTGCCCGCCTCGCTCTGGACCGTCCACCGCCGCGCCCACCAGCACCTCGGCGACCAGTCGGAGAAGTACGCGGACGTCCAGCTCACCGTCGACGCCGAGCAGGTCGACACCCTGGTGGCGCCCTGAGCGGGTCAGTCCTGCGGGAAGAGCGCCCGGGCCGCGTGCAGGGTGTCGCAGTACTCGCGCACGGCGGTGATCCGGCCGGCCCGGACGGTGTAGATGCCCAGGCACTGGTTGCGGTAGGGCGCGCCGCCGGCCGCGGTGCCCTCGGAGAGCCACTCGGCGACCACCTGCTCGCCGTCGGCCAGCACGTTGGTCAGCGTGACCGTGGGCAGCCCGTCGGGGGCGAACAGGGCGCCGGCACCGCCGAGGAAGTCGTTGACGATGGCGTCCCGGCCGCGCCACACCCCGCTCAGCGGCAGGTCGCCCGGGTAGGTCCAGGTGGCGTCCTCGGCGAAGCTGTCCACCAGGGTGGCCAGGTCGCCCTCGGCCACGGCGGTGACGTAGCGGACGACGACGGCACGGGGGTCGAGCTCGGTCATGGCGGTGCGCTCCTAGGATCGGTGTCTCAACGGTTCACGGTCAGCACGGCGTTGCCCCGCACCCGCCGGCCGCGCAGGTCGGCGAGCAGCTCGGGCGTGCGGGTCCAGTCCCGCACCTCGCCCAGCTCCGGGTGCAGCCGCCCCTCGGCGGTCAACCGGACCAGGGTGGCCAGGTCGGCCCCGTCCGGCTCGTCCACGTCCGCGTAGCTGAACTGGCGGACGGTGGCGGAGGTCGGCCCGGTGAGGATCCGGAAGAAGTCCAGCGTCACCGGCTGCCGGCTCGCCTGGCCGAACCAGAGCAGCAGCCCGCGCGGGGCGAGCAGGGCCAGCGCCTCGGGCAGCGCGGTGCCGCCGGTGGACTCCAGCACCAGGTCGAACGGCCCGCGCGCCGACTCCACCGCGTGCACCAGCTCCGCCGCGCCGAGCTCGCGCAACCGCTCGCCGCGCTCCGGCGAGGAGGTGACCGCGGTCAGCTCGGCCCCGGCGGCCGCGGCCAGCTCGGTCAGGTAGTGCCCGACGCCGCCGGCGGCGCCGGTCAGCAGGATCCGCCGCCCGGCCAGGTGGCCGGTGTGCCGGGCCGCGACGCGCAGCAGCCGCAGCGCGGTCAGCCCGGCCAGCGGCAGCGCCGCGGCCTGCACGGCCGTCACCTGCTCGGGCAGCACGGCCAGCTGACCGGTCGGCACCGCGACGTACTCGCCCCAGCCCCCGGCCGGCGGGTGGCCGACCACCCGCCGGCCCACCGCCGGCCCCGACCCGTCGGGCGCGGCCTGCACCACCAGCCCGGCCACGTCCTTCCCGGGCCGCCAGTCGCCGTCCGGCGGCCGTTCCAGCTGGAAGGTCTCGCCCCGGTTGACCGAGTACGCCTCGACCTTGACCAGCGCCTCGTCCGCCCGCGGCACCGGCTCCTCGACCTCGGCCTGCCGGACGGTGGCGGCGGCGTCCCGGGTGGCGACGAAAGCCCGCACGGCGGTTCCCCTCTGCTCGGCCCGGGAGGCGGTCCCCCCGGGCGGTGGACCCAGCCTCCCGCGCCCGGCGGGGACCGGGCCAACAACTCGTCAGCACCCTTGACAACCAACGGTTGTCGACCAGGATGGCGGGTGTGGATCTCGACCCGGGCCAGCTGCGCGCCTTCCTCGCCCTCGCCGAGCACCGCCACTTCGGCCGCGCGGCCGCCGAGCTGGCGCTCACCCAGCAGGCCCTGTCCAAGCGGCTGGCCCGGCTGGAGGAGGCGCTGGGCGAGCGGCTGCTGGAGCGCGACGCCCGGGGCGCCGTGCTGACGGCGGCCGGCCGGCGGCTGCTGGAGCCGGCCCGCGCGGTGCTGGCCGCCACCGAGGCGGCGGTGGCGGCGGTGCGGGGCAGCGCCCGGCCGCTGCGGTTGGACGTCTGGGGCCACCTGTTCGCCCCGCTGCGCACGGTCGGCGAGCTGGGCGACGCGCACGGGCCGCTGGAGCTCGGGCACGGCCGTGACCTGCCCTCGGTGGCGGGCGCCCTGCTGCGCGCCGAGGCGGACGCCGGGTTCGGCCGCCACCACGCGCTCGGCGACGGGCGGGACGAGCTGCTGGCCCACCGGCTGGTCCGGCTGGAGCCGGTGGACGCGGTGCTCGGCCCCGACCACCCGCTGGCCGGCGCCGCCGCACTGCGCCCGGAGCAGCTGCGCGACCACCGCCTGCTGCTGCCCGCCCAGCCCGCCCGGCTGGAGTTCCTGCAGCGGTTCGCCGAGCGGTTCGGGGTGACCGCGACGGGCTGCGAACCCAACCTGGGCGCCGAGCACTTCCTGGCCCGGCTGGCCGAGCTGCCGGACGCCTTCACCCTGCTGCCCGCCGAGCTGCCGCTGCCGCCGACCCGCTCGTGCGCGGGCCTGCGCACCGTCCCGCTGGTCGACCCCACCCCGCTCTACGCCTGGTCACTGGTCTGGCCGCGGCGGGCCGCGCACCCGGGGGTGCCGGCCCTGCTGCGCGCCTTCACCGAGGTGGGCGGCCGGCGCCGCTGGCTGGAGTACCGGCCCGAGCGGGACTGGCTGCCGGAGGCCGAGGCGGCCCAGCTGCGCGGGGCGCGCTGAGCGACTCGTCTCATTCGGCCACCGCCTGCTGACACCGGCGGCCCGCCAGGTCCAGAATCGGCAGCACCGTTGCTACCGGCAGGTAGCAACTCGGCTGTCGCCGACAGGAAAGCCCGGTCAAGGAGGACCTCGCGTGTTCAGCACCATGCAGGACGTACCGCTCACCGTCGCCCGGATCCTGGAGCACGGCGCGACCTTCCACGGCCGGGCCACCGTGAGCACCTGGGACGGCGAGGGCGCCCGGGTGCGCACCTTCGCCGAGATCGGCGCCCGGGCCGCGCAGCTGGCCTGCGCGCTCCGCGACGAGCTGGGCGTCACCCCGGACCGGGTGGTCGGCACCCTGATGTGGAACAACGCGGACCACCTGGAGGCCTACCTGGCCGTCCCGTCGATGGGCTCGGTGCTGCACACCCTCAACCTGCGGCTGCCCGCCGCCCAGCTGGCCTTCATCGTGAACCACGCCGCGGACCACGCGATCGTCGTCTCCGGCAGCGTGCTGCCGCTGCTGGCGGGGGTGCTGGACCAGCTCGCGCCCACCCTCAAGCACATCGTGGTCTCCGGCCCGGCCGACCTGTCGCTGCTCGGCGGCTTCGCCGGCACCGTGCACGAGTACGAGGCGCTGATCGCCGGCCGGCCCACCGAGTACCCGTGGCAGGACGAGATCGACGAGCTCCGCCCGGCGATGATCTGCTACACCTCCGGCACCACCGGCGACCCCAAGGGCGTGGTCTACAGCCACCGCTCGATCTACCTGCACTGCCTGCAGGTCAACTCGGCCGCCACCTTCGGCCTGACCCAGCAGGACACCGCGCTGCCGGTGGTGCCGATGTTCCACGTGGGCGCCTGGGGCATCCCGCACGCCGCCTTCATGTCCGGCGCGAGCCTGCTGATGCCGGACCGGTTCCTGCAGCCGCAGCCGCTGGCCGAGATGATCGACCGGGTCCGACCCACCGTCAGCGCCGCGGTGCCGACCATCTGGAACGGCCTGCTGGACGAGCTGGACCACCCGACCGGGCGGGACGGGGCCTACGACGTCTCCTCGCTGCGCCAGGTGGTGATCGGCGGCTCGGCCTGTCCGCCGGCCCTGATGCGCGCCTTCCAGGAGCGGCACGGGATCCGGGTGGTGCACGCCTGGGGGATGACCGAGACCTCGCCGCTGGGCACCTTCGGCCTGCCGCCGGCCGGGCTGGACGAGGCGGCGGAGTGGGAGTACCGCGCCATGCAGGGCGTCTTCCCGGCGTCCGTGCAGGCCCGGCTGACCGGCCCGAACGGCGAGCGGATGCCGCACGACGGGGTGGCCGCCGGCGAGCTGGAGGTGCGCGGGCCGTGGATCGCCGGCGCCTACTACGGCGGCGCCGACGGCGAGCCGGAGCGCCCGGAGGACAAGTTCACCGAGGACGGCTGGCTGCGCACCGGCGACGTCGGCACCATCACCGCGGACGGCTACCTGACCCTGACCGACCGGGCCAAGGACGTGATCAAGTCCGGCGGCGAGTGGATCTCCTCGGTGGAGCTGGAGAACCACCTGATGGCCCATCCGGAGGTGGCCGAGGCCGCGGTGGTCGCGGTGCCGGACGAGAAGTGGGGCGAGCGGCCGCTGGCCACCGTGGTGCTGCGCCCCGGCGCCACCGTCGACCTGCGGGGCCTGCGCGCCTTCCTGGCCGGGCGGGTCGCCTCCTGGCAGCTGCCCGAGCGCTGGTCGCTGGTCGCGGCCGTGCCCAAGACCAGCGTGGGCAAGTTCGACAAGAAGGTGATCCGGGCCGACTACGCGGCCGACCTGCTGGACGTGACGGTGCTCGGCAAGGACTGACCGGCCCGCGCCGGGGGCCGGTCGCCGGACCGGCCCCCGGCCGCCCGCCTCACTGGCGGGCGACCTCGCCCAGCGACCCGATCCGGCCCAGCAGGTCCACGATCCGCTCCTGCACGTCCGCGCTGGTGGAGCGCTCGGCCAGGAAGAGCACCGTCTCGCCGGTGCGCAGCCGGGGCAGCTCGGCCGGGTCCAGGTCGACCGAGGTGTAGACGACCAGCGGGGTGCGGTGCAGCCGGTCGTTGGTGCGCAGCCAGTCCAGCAGCCCGGGCCGGCGCCGGTTGATCTGCAGCAGGTCCATCACCACCAGGTTGGGCTGCACGCTGGCGGCCTTGGAGACCGCGTCGTCCTCCGACTGGGCGTGCTCCACGTGCATCCCGCGCCGCTCCAGGCTGCCGGTCAGCGCCGCCGCGATGTCCGGGTCGCCCTCCACCAGCAGCACCCGGGCGGCGTGGTTCTCGCTGTCCTTGGGCGCCAGCGCGCGCAGCAGCACCGCCGGGTCCGCACCGTAGGCGGCGTCCCGGGTGGCCTGTCCCAGACCCGCGGTGACCAGCACCGGCACCCGGCTGTTCAGCGCCGCGGTGCGCAGCGACTGCAGCGCGGTGCGGGTGATCGGCCCGGTCAGCGGGTCCACGAAGAGCGCGGCCGGGAGGGCGGCGACCTGCGCGTCCACCTCCTCGCGGGAGCGCACTATGACCGGCCGGTAGCCGCGGTCCTGCAGCGCCTGCTTGGTGGACGGGTCGGGCTCGGGCCAGACCAGCAGCCGGCGCGGCCGGCCGTCGGCGGCCGGGCCGACCGTGGCCGGGTAGTCCGGGTACTCGGGCACCCGGGTGCCGTCGGCCGGGGTCGACTCGTCCTGGCCGGTCAGCCGGGGCAGCGCGCTCCCGCCCGCGGCCGACGGGCCGTCAGCCGCCGCCGGGGGCAGCGCGGCCACCGGGCGCGGCGGGGTGCGCGGCTCCTGCGGGGCCGGCACGACGGGTGCGGGGAAGGCGGCCGGGAAGGCGCCGGCGAAGCCGCCGGGCCGCGGCGGGGCCAGCTCGGCCAGGCCGCTGCCCACCGGCACCTGCTGCGGCACCGCGAGGGCTGCGGGCGGCGCGCTCGGCATCGGCGGCGCGGGTGCCCCGGCGGGGACCAGCTCGGCGGCCGGGGCGGAGTCGGCGGACCCGGCGGGTCTGGCCGGCTCCAGCGCGATCGGCCCGCCGGCGCCCGCCTGCGGCTCGCCACCGGGCAGGCCCAGCCGGCGGCGCCGACCGGTCGGCAGCTGCGGCTCCGGCGCCTGGACGGGCTCCGGCGGAGTGCTCGGCAGCGCGTGCTCCAGGCCGGGGTAGACCGGCACGGACGGGTCGAGCAGGCCGGGCAGCGCCGGATCGGTGGCGGGCACCGGGGCCCGCTCGGGCAGCGCGCGACGCCGCCGGGAGGGCTTCTCGGGCTCGGCGGCGGGGCCGGCCGGACC
>NZ_JBHYKG010000204.1:0-15335 GCF_042741245.1 Kitasatospora sp. NPDC058965 | reverse complement strand
GCTCCAGCTCCCGCATCGCCCGCAGCCGACCGTCCGGACGCGCCGTCAGCTCGGCCCAGTCGCCGCGCTCCACCACCCGGCCGGCCTCCAGCACCAGGATCTCGTCCACCTCGCGCAGCCCGGCCAGCCGGTGCGTGATCAGCAGGGTGGCGCGGTCCGCGGTGGCCGCCAGCAGGTCGGCGGTGAGCGCGTCGGCGGTGGCCAGGTCCAGGTGCTCGGCGGGCTCGTCCAGGATCAGCAGCGGGAAGTCGGCCAGCAGCGCCCGGGCCAGCGCCAGCCGCTGGCGCTGGCCGCCGGAGAGCCGGGCACCGTGCTCGCCGACCATGGTGTCCAGGCCCTCGGGCAGCGTCGCCACCCAGTCCAGCAGCCGGGCGGCGGCCAGCGCCGCGCGCAGCTCGTCGTCACCGGCCGCGGGCCGGGCCAGCCGCAGGTTCTCCCGCAGCGAGCTGTCGAAGACGTGCGCGTCCTGGGCACAGAGCCCGATCAGCGCGCGCACCGCGTCGCCGTCCAGCGCGCGGCTGTCCACAGCCTGTGGACGACCGGCGGCCAGCGTGACCGTCCCCGCCTCCTGGTCCAGCAGCCGCAGCAGCACCTGGGCCAGCGTGGTCTTGCCGGCCCCGGAGCGCCCGACCAGCGCGATCCGGCGCCCGGCGGCCAGGTCCAGGTCGACGCCGTCCAGCGCGCAGGCCGGCTGCCCGGGCCAGCGGGCCCGCAGGCCGCGCACGGCGACCGGGAACGGGTCGGCGGGCGCCGCGGCCGGGACGGCCGGCTCGACCACCGGGTCCGGGGTGTCCAGCACCTCGGTCAGCCGCCCCGCCGCCGCCCGGCTGCGCTCGCGCACCTGGACGGCGGCGGGCAGCGGGGCCACCGCCTCGAAGGCGGCCAGCGGGGTGAGCACCAGCACCGCCAGGCACAGGCCGTTCAACCGCCCGGCGGCCACCGCCCCGGTGCCGACCGCCGCGCAGGCGGTCACGGTCAGGCCGGTGAGCAGTGCGGTCAGGCCGGCGCCCAGCGCCGTGGTGGCGGCCGACCGGGCGGCCAGCGCGGTCAGCGTCCGGTCGGCGGCCCGCACCGCGGCCAGTCGGCCGGGCAGCGCGCCGGCCACGGTGAGCTCCGCGGTGCCGGTGCAGGTGTCCAGCACGGCGGTGGCCAGTGCCCCGCGGGCGGGCGCCTGCTGACGCTCCGTCCGGGCCGACAGCCGGGCCGCCAGCACCGGCACCGCGGCCCCGGCCAGCAGCAGCCCGAGCGCCAGCAGCGCCCCGGCCGCCGGCAGCAGCAGCGCCAGACCCGCCGAGACCGCCACCGAGACGGTCAGCCCGACCGCGGCCGGCAACCGCCAGCGCAGGTACCAGTCCTGCACCGCGTCGACGTCGGCCACCAGCCGGGAGAGCAGGTCGCCGTGCCGGAAGGCGGGCAGCGCGGCGGGGGCCAGCCGCTCCAGCCGCTGGTGCACCGTCACCCGCAGGGCGCCCAGGGTGCGCAGCACCGCGTCGTGCGAGACCAGCCGCTCGGCGTAGCGGAAGGCGCTGCGGCCCACCCCGAAGGCGCGCACCGAGGTGACCGCCACCATCAGGTAGAGCACCGGCGGCCGGGTGGCGGCCTTGGAGATCAACCAGCCGGAGGTGCCCAGCAGCGCGACGGCGCAGCCGAGCGCGAGCGCGCCGAGCAGCACGGCCAGCGCGAACCGGCGGCGCGGGCGGCCGGCGTCGGCGGTGGCGAAGAGCCGGGACATCCGGCGCAGCGCGGAGGAGCCGGCGGCGGGGAGCACGGGCGCCCCGGGCACCTCGGCGGCGCGGGCGGTCGGCGCGGGGGCGGCCGGCCGCGGGGCCGGCACCGGCTCGGGCACCACGACCGGCCCGGCGGCGGGGGCCGCCAGCACCAGGCGCTCGTCGGCCAGTTCCAGCAGCGCGGGCCGGTGCGCCACCAGCAGCACGGTCCGGTCCGGATCGGCGGCCAGTGCGCGCACCGCGCCGACCACGGCGGCCTCGGTCTGCGGGTCCAGGTGGGCGGTCGGCTCGTCCAGCAGCACCAGCGGGCGGTCGGCCAGCAGCGCCCTGGCCAGCGCCAGCCGTTGCCGCTGGCCCGCCGAGAGGCCGGCCCCGCCCTCCCCCAGCACGGTGTCCGGACCGGCGAAGTCCAGCACCCCGGCGGCGGCCAGCGCCGCGTCCAGCTCGGCCCCGGTGGCCCGCGGGCGGGCCAGCCGGACGTTCTCGGCCACCGTCCCGGCGAACAGCTGCGGCCGCTGCGGCACCCAGGCGATCTGGTCCCGCCAGCTCTGCGGGTCCAGCGCGTCGAGCGGGTGGGTCCGCCCGTCGGCGGCGCGCACCGTGACGGTGCCGGACTGCGGCGCGGTGAAGCCGAGCAGCACCGAGAGCAACGTGCTCTTGCCCGCCCCGCTCGGCCCGGTCAGCGCCACCGTGCGGCCCGGCTCCAGCCGCAGCGAGACGCCGTCCAGCGCGGGGGCGGCGCGGCCCGGGAAGGTGACCGTCAGGCCGTCCAGCAGCACGGTGGCCCCGGCCAGCGCGGGCGCCGGCACGCCGCCGGCCGCCGGGCCGGCCGTCTCCAGCACCTCGAAGACCTCGCCGGCCGCGGCCACCCCCTCGGCACTGGAGTGGTAGAGCGCGCCGACCTGACGCAGCGGCAGGTAGACCTCCGGCGCCAGGACCAGCACCAGCAGCCCGGTCCGCAGGTCCAGCGAACCGTCCACCAGCCGGAAGCCGACGGAGACCGCGACCAGCGCCACCGACAGGGTGGCCAGCAGCTCCAGCGCGAAGGACGAGACGAAGGCCAGCCGCAGCGTGCGCAGGGTGGCCCGGCGGTACTCCTCGGTGATCCGGCGCACCGCGGCGGCCTGGGCCTTGGCCCGGCCGAAGACCTTGAGGGTGGGCAGCCCGGCCACCACGTCCAGGAAGTGGTGCGAGAGCCGGGCCAGCGAACGGCGCTGACGGTCCATCCGCCCCTGGGTGGTCCAGCCGATCAGCACCATGAAGAGCGGGACCAGCGGCAGCGTGCCGGCGATGATCGCGGCGCTGGACCAGTCGGCCCCCAGGATCCGGGCCAGCAGCACCACCGGCACCACCACCGCCAGCCCCAGCTGCGGCAGGAACCGGGCGAAGTAGTCGTCCAGCGCGTCGATGCCGCGGGTGGCCAGGGCGACCAGCTCGCCGGTGCGGCGCCCCGCCAGGTAGCCGGGCCCGAGCGCGGTGGCCCGCTCCAGCAGTTGGCCGCGCAGCTGCTCCTTGACCCTGGCCACCGACCGGTGCGCGGCCAGTTCGGTCAGGTAGGCCACCACCGCCCGGCCGACCGCCACCGCGGCCAGCAGGACCAGCGGGGTGCGCAGCTCGGCGGTGCCGGCCCCCTGCTGGACGCAGCGCACCACCAGGTCGGCGATCAGCGTCGCCTGGGCCAGCAGCAGTCCGGCGCCCGCGGTGCCGAGCAGCACCGAGGCGGCCAGGAACCACCGGGCCGCGGCCGCCCGGGCCGGCAGTCGGGGGTCGACGGGCTTCATGACAGCGCCCCGTTCGTCTGCACGGTCCTGCCTCAGCCTTCCTCGACCGGGATGTGCTGGACGCCGATCCGCCGGCGGAAGACCCAGTACGTCCAGGCCTGGTAGAGCAGCACGATCGGTGTGAAGACCACGGCCACCCAGGTCATCAGCTTGAGGGTGTACGGCGAGGAGGCCGCGTTGGTCACGGTCAGGCTGTAGGCCGGGTCCAGGGTGGACGGCATCACGTCCGGGAACAGGGCGAGGAAGAGCATCGCCACCGCGGCCGCCACGGTCAGCCCGCTCAGCAGGAAGGCCCAGCCCTCCCGGCCCAGCCGCAGCGCCACCAGCGCGCCGACCAGCGCCAGCACCGCGACCACCAGGGCGGTCAGGCTCCAGCCGTCGCCCCGGTCGGCCTGGGTCCAGACCAGGAAGACCAGCGCCAGCACCGCCGTCACCAGGCCCAGCTGCAGCGCCGTCGCACGGGCCCGCTGCCGGATGTCGCCGACCGTCTTGAGTGCGGTGAAGACCGCCCCGTGGAAGGTGAAGAGCACCAGGGTGACCAGGCCGCCGAGCAGCGCGTACGGGTTCAGCAGGTCCCAGAACGAGCCGACGTAGTTCTTCTCCCGGTCGATGTCCACCCCGTGCACGATGTTGGCGAAGGCCACCCCCCAGAGGAAGGCGGGCAGCAGCGAGGTCCAGAAGATCGCCCGCTCCCAGCCGCGCTGCCAGCGCTCGCCGGAGCGCTTGTGCCGGTACTCGAAGGCCACCCCGCGCACGATCAGGCAGACCAGGATGATCAGCAGCGGCAGGTAGAAGCCGCTGAACAGGGTGGCGTACCAGTCCGGGAAGGCGGCGAAGGTGGCACCGCCGGCGGTCAGCAGCCAGACCTCGTTGCCGTCCCAGACCGGGCCGATGGTGTTGATCAGCACCCGGCGCTCGGACCGGTCCCGGGCCAGCAGCCCGGTCAGGATGCCGACCCCGAAGTCGAAGCCCTCCAGGAAGAAGTAGCCGGTCCAGAGCACCGCGATGAGCAGGAACCAGACGTCGTGGAGTTGCATGTCGATCAGTCCCCAGGGGTCCTCAGTAGGCGAAGGCGAGCGGGCGGTCGGCGTCCTCGTCCGGCGACGGGCCGCGCAGCACCGGGTCCTCGGTCGGCGGGCGCTCGTCCACGTCCGGGCCGGCCTTGGCGTACGTGACCAGCAGCCGGACCTCGATCACCGCGAGGACGGCGTAGAGCGAGGTGAGGACGATCAGCGAGGTCAGCTGGGTGCCGGTGCCGACGGTGGGGGAGACCCCGCTGGCGGTGGTCATCAGGCCGAAGACCACCCAGGGCTGACGGCCCATCTCGGTGAAGATCCAGCCGAAGCTGTTGGCGATCAGCGGGAAGCCCATGGTCCAGATGCCGATCCGCCAGCTCCACCGGGTGAGCGTCGGGCCCAGCTCGCGGTGCCTGGTGAGCATCAGCCGGGGCGGCTCGTCCTCGCCCGTGCGCTTGGCCGGGTCCAGCCAGAACTTCTTCCGGGTGGTCCACAGCCCCAGCAGACCGGCCACGAAGGAGGTCATGCCGAACCCGATCATCAACCGGAAGCCCCAGTAGGTGACGAAGATGTTCGGGATGTAGTCGTTGGGGTTGCCGCCGTACTTGGCCGCCTCCGCCTTGGCGGTGTCGGTGATGCCCGGCACCGCCGAGCTGAAGTTGCCCTTGGCGAGGAAGGACAGTATCCCGGGGATCTCCAGCTCGACCGAGTTGTGGCCCTGGTTGACGTCGCCCACCGCGAAGACCGAGAACGGGGCGGGGTCCTGGGTGTCCCAGAGCGCCTCGGCCGAGGCCATCTTCATCGGCTGCTGCTCGAACATCACCTTGGCCAGGCTGTCGCCGCTGACCGCGGTGCCCAGGCCCGCGACCACGGCCAGCACCAGGCCCAGGCGCAGCGAGGTGCGCATCGAGGCGACCTTGCGCGGGTCGGTGGTCCCGGGCCGGCGCTTGGCCTTCCACAGGTGGTAGGAGGCGATGCCGACCACGAAGGCGGCACCGGTCAGGAAGGCCGCGGTCAGCGTGTGGAAGACCACCACCAGGGTGGTGTCCTGGAACAGCACCTTGGAGATGTCGGTCAGCCGGGCCCGCTTGGTGACCGGGTCGATGGCGTACCCGTTCGGGTGCTGCATCCAGGAGTTGGCGGCCAGGATGAAGTAGGCGGAGAGCACCGTGCCGATCGCGACCATCCACATGCAGGCGGCGTGCAGCTTCTTCGGCAGCCGGTCCCAGCCGAAGATCCACAGGCCGATGAAGGTGGACTCGAAGAAGAAGGCGATCAGCGCCTCCATCGCCAGCGGGGCGCCGAACACGTCGCCGACGAAGCGCGAGTAGTCGGACCAGTTCATGCCGAACTGGAACTCCTGCACGATCCCGGTCACCACGCCCATGGCGATGTTGATCAGGAAGAGCTTGCCCCAGAACTTGGTGGCGTGGAAGTACTTCTCCTTGCCCGTCCGCACCCAGGCGGTCTCCAGTCCGGCCACGATCGCGGCCAGACTGATCGTCAGCGGGACGAAGAGGAAGTGATAGACGGTGGTGACCCCGAACTGCCAACGCGCGATGGTCTCGTGAGCGACTGCTAGCTCCACTTCGGCCTCTTCCTTGCCGAGAATCTGTCCGTTCTGACCTGGTTTCACCCAGAATCCTGCCTCAGCAGGCCGACAAAGGTGCGCTTTGCCGTAAAACACACCAATGCATGTCAGGCTTGCGAGCTTGTGAAAGTGAACACGTTCACAAGCTCGATCACAGTATGACCTACGGGTTGTCCGCCGAATCGGGCGGGGGTGTGTGTCCTGGGTTACACCGGGTACGGAGCAGCCCGGTCCCGGCTCAGTCCGTCGCCGCCCGCGGCAGGACCACCCGGAAGACGGCGCCCTCGCCGGGGGCGCTGCTCAGGGTCAGGGTGCCGCCGTGGGCCCGGGCGAAGCCGGAGGCGATGGCCAGTCCGAGGCCGGCGCCGCCGCCCTCGTGCCGGCTGCGCGAGGCGTCGACCCGGTAGAACCGCTCGAACACCCGCTCCGCCTGAGCCTCGGTCAGGCCCGGTCCGGAGTCGGCCACTTCCAGGACGCAGCCGTCGGCCAGGGTGCCGACGCCGATCCGGACCGCGGTGCCCGGCGGGGTGTGCTTGACCGCGTTGCCCACCAGGTTGGTGACCACCTGGCGCAGCCGGCCCTCGTCCCCCAGCACCGCCGCCGCGCCCGGCGCGCCGGCGCCGTCCGGTCCGGTCAGCGAGACCGCGCGGCTCGGGTCCAGCGCGGTCAGGTCGTGCAGCGCGTCGGCGGCGAGCGTGCGCAGGTCCATCGGGGCCAGGTCCAGCGGTCGCTCCTCGTCGAGCCGAGCCAGCGTCAGCAGGTCCTCGACCAGGCCGCCCATCCGCACCGCCTCGGACTCGATCCGGGCCATGGTCCGCTTCACGTCCGCCTCCGAGCGCAGCGCACCCATCCGGTAGAGCTCGGCGAAGCCGCGGATCCCGGCCAGCGGGGTGCGCAGCTCGTGCGAGGCGTCCGCGACGAAGCGGCGCATCCGCGCCTCGGAGGCGGCGCGGGCCGCGAAGGCCGTCTCGATCTGGTCCAGCATCCCGTTGAGCGCCAGCGAGAGCCGGCCCACCTCGGTGGCGGGCGCCAGCTCGGGCATCCGGTGGGACAGTTCGCCGGCCGCGATCAGCTCGGTGCCGCGCTCGATCCGGCGCAGCGGCAGCAGCCCGGCCCGCACCGCCAGTGCGCCCAGGCCCACGGCCAGCACCAGCACGGCGCCGCCGATCACCAGGAAGGCGGCGCGCAGCTTCTCCACCGTGGCGTCCACCTCGTCCAGCGAGGCGCCGACCAGCACGAAGGAGGTCTGCGGAGCGCCGGGGGACGCGGTGGCCCGGCTGACCGGCTCGATCAGCACCCGCCAGGGGCCGCCGCGCTGGCCGGGCACGTCGAAGGGCTTGCCCAGCCGGGCGGTGATCGCCTCGGGGGTCAGGTGCGGCAGCGCCGGTTCCGGGTCGCTGGCGGCCATCGGCTGGCGCAGCGTCCGCTGCACCCTGCCCTGCGCGTCGAGCATGCCCACCTCGTACTGGCTGGGCAGGTACGGCGAGCCGCGCTTGGCGCCCAGCCCGGTGCTGGTGGTGTTGTCCACCGCGAACGGCGAGACGGTGGCCGTCAGGCCGCGCTGGCCGGTGCGGTAGGCGGCCTGGCCGCCCAGGCGCTGCAACTGCTGGTCGATCCGCCCGGTCATCTGCGAGCGCACGGTGCCCAGCACCACCACGTCGCTGACCAGCAGCCCGGTGAAGACCAGCACCAGGGAGAGGGCGAGCAGCCGGGCGCGCAGCGACAGCCGACCGGTGCTGCCCAGCAGGCGCCCGGCCCGCCGCAGCAGGGCGCGCACGTCAGTCCTGCGCGGGCTGCGGCGGCCGGCGCAGCGCGTAGCCGATGCCGCGCACGGTGTGGATCAGCTTGGGTCCGTGGTCCGGGCCGGAGTCCAGCTTGCGGCGCAGGTAGGAGATGTAGGACTCGACGATGCTCAGGTCGCCGCCGAAGTCGTACGCCCAGACGTGGTCCAGGATCTGCGCCTTGGAGACCACCCGGCCGACGTTGGCCATCAGGTAGTGCAGCAGCTTGAACTCGGTGGGCGAGAGCGAGACCGGCTTGCCGTCCCGGGTCACCTCGTGCGCCAGCGGGTCGAGGGTCAGGTCGGCCACGGTGAGCCGGCCGTCCTCGGCGGGGCCGCCGGCCCGGCGCAGGATCGCCCGGATCCGGGCGATCAGCTCCTCCAGGCTGAACGGCTTGGTCACGTAGTCGTCGGCGCCGGCCGCCAGGCCGTGCACCTTGTCCTCGGTGCCGTCCTTGGCGGTCAGGAAGAGCACCGGCAGGTGGTCGCCGGGGCGCGGCCGGCCGGGGCGCGCGGACAGGCCGGCCGGGTGGGTGATCTGCTGGCGGCGGGTCTGCTCGCGCAGCCGCTCCACCACGGTGAAGCCGTCCAGGTCGGGCAGCATCACGTCGAGCACCACCAGGTCGGGGCGCTCGACGGCGATCGCGGCCAGCGCCTCCTCGCCGGTGCCCGCCGACTCCACCCGGAAGCCGGAGAAGCGCAGCGAGGCGGAGAGCAGTTCCCGGATGTTCGGCTCGTCGTCGACCACCAGCAGGAAGGCCTCGCCGGAGGCGCGGGCGGCGCCCGGGGCAGTGGGGGCGGAGGTGACGGGCACGGTCCCTGACGTCACGGGGCGGGCCTCCCGGTCCTGGGGCTTGTCGTCGACACGGATGATGGTTCCGGAGGCTACGCGAAATCCGTGAGAAATGCATGAGCCCGGCGGCCCCTGCGTATCCGCAGGGACCACCGGGCCGCGCGGCTCAGACCGCGGCCTGCTCCACCGCGGCGGCAGCGGCGGCCGCCCGGGCCGCGCCCTTGGCCTGGGCCCGCCGGGCGTAGCTGATGGTCCAGAAGACCAGCACCCCGGTGACCGCGTACGGCAGGATGTTGTTCACCGTGACCGCGGTCCCGCGCGAGGTCCCGTAGACCACCACCAGCCGCACCGCCGCCTCGGCCAGGTAGCCCAGGCCCCAGCCGATGGTCAGGTTGCGCTGCACCGTGCGGAAGCCCTCGAACTCCCACAGCCCGTTCCACCAGGCGGCCTGCTCCGGGGTGCCGTCGGTGGCGAACTTGCGGCCGAAGTAGAACATCAGCGGCCGCGGCGCGAGCAGGGTGACCAGGCAGAGCACGCCGAACAGGCCGGTGATCGCGGAGTCCTTGGCCAGCAGCAGCCGGGCGTCGTGCGGGCCGATCAGCGAGACCACACCGGTGAGCCCGACGAAGACCATCGAGACGACGGCGAACTCGTCGACCCGGCGGTGCCAGGCCAGGTAGATCGCGATGTCCAGCACCGGGCCGAGGCCGGAGAGCAGGATCGCGACGAAGTCACTGGCCCCCTGCGAGCGGGCCTGGTTGTAGATGATGATCGGCGCCGCCACGTTGAAGGCGATGCTGACCAGCCAGCCGAGAGCGGCCGCGCTCCCCTTTCTGGCAGGGGCGGGCGGAGTTGCGGCAGTGGACACGAGTGGTTCCCCCGGAACAGATGAACGAAACGGCGCTCCGGTGACAGATCCGGTGCCGCAGCCATTCTGTCGGATCATCAGATACCGCGACTAGGGAAACCCCGTGGAAAAACGGAAGATGACCCTCCGTCAGCGCACTCAACTGACGGAGGGCCATCCTCCTGGGTGGGCGCGCGCGTCAGCCGCCGCTCTTCGAACTGCCGCCACCGCCCGGTCCGCCGGCGGCGCCACCGCCGCCGAAGCCACCGAAACCGCCACCACCACCGGCAGCACCGCCCTCGACCAGCTGGGAGGCGGTGTACCCGCCCGAGCCGTCCGGGGTGCCGACCACCGTGACGCTCTGGCCGGGCTGCAGGTCGGTGACCTTGCCGTCCTGGGTGACCGACACCTTGGTGGAGCCACCGGTGGTCACCTTGACGATGTTGCCGCTGGCGTCGGTCAGGTAGACGGTGCTGCCGTCCACCAGCTTGACCGTGCCGCGGGTGAAGCCGCCCTGGCCGCCACCGGCCTGACCGCCGGTCGTGCCGCCGGTGGTGCGCCGGCCGGTCGTGCCGCCGGCCGCGCCGCTCTGGCCGCCGGCCCGCTGCGCGGCGGCCGGGAAGGCGGACCGGGCGGAGCTGCCGCCGTTGTTCTTCTGGTACCAGGCACCGCCGGTGAAGGCGGCCGCGGCGATCACGCCGCCGGCCAGCGCCAGGCTGAGCCAGGGCAGCTTGCGCCGCGGCGGAGCGGCCAGCTCGGCGCTGATGTCACGGGCGTCGGGCGCGGTGGACAGCAGCTCGACGTGCGCGGCGGCCTGCGGGTCGAGCGCCGACTGCGGCTCCGCGGCCATCGCGGGCAGTCGGACCGTGTCGGCCCGCACCAGGTCACTGTTCTGACTGGACATGGGATTCCTCACTCGTGCCGCAGGGCGTCGATGGGTCGCAGCGAGGCGGCCCGGTTGGCCGGGTAACTGCCGAAGAAGAGGCCGATGGCGACCGCGATCCCGAAGGCGCCGAACACCGAGGAGGGGATCACCACCGGCTTGATCCCGACCACGCTGAAGTGCGAGCCGATGATCCCGACCGCCACCCCGAGGCCGGCGCCGAGCACCGAGAGCAGGGTGGACTCGGTGAGGAACTGGCCCAGGATCACCGCCTTGGGCGCACCGAGCGCCTTGCGGATGCCGATCTCCCTGGTCCGCTCGGTCACCGTGACCAGCATGATGTTGGTGATCCCGATCCCGCCGACCAGCAGCGAGATCGCGGCCACCGCGCCGAGCAGCACGGTGAAGGTCTTGCTGGTGGACTCCCGTGCGGTGAGCAGCGAGGTCTGGTTGCTGACCCGGAAGTCCAGCTTGCTCGGATCGGTGAGCTGGTGGGTGCCCATCAGGATCTGGGTGATCTCGGACTGGGCCGCCGTGGTGGTGTCCGCCGAGGTCGCCTGGACCATGATCTGGTTGACCGAGCTGAAGCCGGTGAAGGCGTTCTGCACGGTGGGCAGCGGGGCGATCACCACGTCGTCCGGGTCGTTGAAGCCGGTGGCGCCCTTGGTGGTCAGCACGCCGACCACGGTGAACGGGGTGCCGCCGAGGCTGATCTTCTTGCCGATCGGGTCCTCGGTGTCGAACACCTGCTTGGCCGTGGTGGAGCCGATCACCGCGACCTTGCGGGAGTTGAGCACGTCGTCGTTGCTGAAGTAGTCGCCGGTGGCGATCTTCTCGTTGGCGGTCTCGAAGTACGCCGGGTAGGTGCCGATCACCTGGCCCGGGGTGTACGAGATGTTGCCGTAGACCGCGGTGGCCGAGGTGGTGACCACCGGGGCCACCGACTTCACGTCGGGGGCGGCGGTCTGGTTGGCCAGCGCCCGGGCGTCGTCCACGGTCAGCTTCTTGACGGTGGTCGCGGTGCGCGCACCGCCGCCGGCGCCGGAGGAGACGGTCAACGCGTTGGTGCCGAGCGCCGTGATCGAGTTCTTCACCGCGGCCGAGGAGCCGTTGCCGACCGCCAGCAGCAGGATCACCGAGGCCACGCCGATCAGCACGCCGAGCATGGTCAGCCCGGAGCGCACCTTGTTGGCCGCCAGGCCGGCGAGCGCGAATCTGATCATCTGCCAGAGGATCATCGGGCACCGCCGATCAGCTGGCCGGACTGCCGGGCCTGACGGGCCGCCAGCACGGGCGGCGGACCCTCGACCGGGCCCTGCCGGATGTCGGAGACGATCTGGCCGTCCACCAGCCGCAGCACCCGCTTGGCGTGCCGGGCCACCTCGTCCTCGTGGGTGATCAGCACGACCGTGCGTCCGGTCGCGTTGAGTCCGTCGATGATCGCGAGCACCTCTTCGGTGGAACGGGTGTCCAGGTTGCCGGTGGGCTCGTCGGCCAGCAGCATGGCCGGCGCGGTGACCAGGGCCCGGGCCACCGCGACGCGCTGCTGCTGGCCGCCGGAGAGCTCGTTGGGCTTGTGGTCGGCCCGCTCGGCCAGGCCCACCAGGGCCAGCGCCGCCTCGGCCCGGCGGCGCCGCTCGGCCGCCCGCACGCCGGCGTAGGCCAGCGGCAGCTCCACCTGGGCCATCGCGGTGGTGCGCGGCACCAGGTTGAAGGACTGGAAGATGAAGCCGATCTTGCGGTTGCGGACCAGCGAGAGCTGCTGCTCGTCCAGGTGGCCGACGTCGGTGCCGTCCAGCAGGTAGCGCCCGCCGGTGGGCACGTCCAGGCAGCCCAGGATGTTCATAAGGGTGGACTTGCCGGAGCCGGAGGAGCCCATCACCGCCACGAAGTCGCCCTGCTCGATGTCCAGGTCGACGCCGAGCGGGCTGCCGTCGGTCGGATCCTCCGGGCCGCGCAGCGCGTGCACGGTGGCGTCGCCGTGGCCGTACGACTTGGTCAGGCCGCGGACCCGGATCACCGGCGGCGGCGGGCCGGCCGGGGTGACGGCGGCCGCCGGCTGCCTCCGGGACCGACGGGCCATCAGTTGCCGCCCCTGGCGCCGGTGCCGCCACCGGTCCGGGTACCGCCGCCACCGCCGCCGAAGCCGCCCGCGCCGCCGCCGAAGCCGCCGGGGAAGGAGCCGCTCGGGAAGCCGTTGCTGCCGCCCGAGGTGGTCGGGACGATCTGCACCTTGTCGCCCTCGCTCAGGCCGGAGACCACCTGCACGGTGGTGTCGCCCTGGACGCCCACGCCGACCTGCACCCGGGAGGTGGTGCCGTCCGGCTTGACCACGGTGGCGGTGCGGTTGGCACCGGTGCCGGACAGCGCCGCGGCCGACACCGACAGCGCGTTGTCCGCCTCACCGGTGACCACCGAGATGGTGGCGCTCATGCCGGTGCGCAGCTTGCTGGTGTCGCCGGTGATCTGCAGCACCGCGCCGTACTGGACCGCGCCGCTGCTGCCGCTCGAACTGGGCAGCGAGCTGACCGAGAGCACCGAGGCGTTGAGCGTGGTGTCCGACTGCGCGTTGAGCGTGACGGTGGCCGCCTCGCCCTTCTTGAGCTTGAGCGAGTCCAGCTCCGAGAAGGAGGCGGTGACCTGCATCCCGGTCGGGTTGGTGATCACGATGAAGCCGGACGGGGTGCTGGTGGAGCTCGCACCGGTGCTGGAGCCGGACTTGCTGCTGGTGCCGGAGCTGGAGCCGCCGCTGCCGGAGCCCGAGCCGGTGCTCGCGCCGGAGCCGGAGACGGTGTCGCCGACCTTGCCGCCGACCGAGGCCACCGTGCCGGAGACCGTGGCGGTCAGCGTGGTGCCGGCCAGTGCGGCCTGGGCGTTGGTCACGTTGGTCTGGGCCGTGGTGACCTGCTGCTGGGCCTGGGTGACCTGCTGCTGGGCCTGGGCGACCTGGGCGTCGTCCACCTTGGTGGTGGTGACGGTGGTGTACTGCGGCTGCGGGACGCTGCTGGTGCCGCCGCCGGTGCCGCCGCCCGCGCTGGGGCTGGCGCCCGCGCTCGGCGCCGAGGCGCTGCCGGACGGCCGGCCGCTGGTGTAGGAGGACTGCACCGCGCCGCCGCCGCTGACCGGGACCTGGCTGCTCGTGGTGGTACCGGCCTGCGCCTTGGTCAGGTTCGCCTGCGCGGCGGCGAGACCGGCCTGGGCCGTGCTCAGCGCGCCGTTCGCGGCGTCCACCTGCTGCTGGGCGGCCGTGGTGTCCACGGTGGCGAGCACTTCGCCCTGCGTCACCGTGTCGCCGACGGCCACCTTGACGGCGGTCAGCTTGCCGCCGGTGGCGAAGTCCAGGCCCGCGTCGGTGGGCGAGGAGAGGGTGCCGGATCCGGACACGGTGGCCAGGACGGTCCCCTTGGTCACGGTCGCGGTGCGGGTGGTCGTCTTGCCGGCCGCCGCGCTGCTGGTGCTGTTGACCGTGGTGTAGGCCAGCACGCCCCCTGCCAGCAGGGCCGCGCCGAGCACTGAGTTGAGGAGGACGGCGCCGCGCCGTCGCTGGAGGACCTTCATGGCGCACAGGTTCGCCCGTCGCCCTTGCGAAGTCCTGGGCGCCGCCTGAGCGCGAGCTGAGCCGGGCAGTACCGCCGATTACCGACAAATCTGGACAGAACGACCGCCGGGGCACCGATTCCAAAGAGACTGTTGGCGCAACTCCCAGGATCTTCCCAGGCACCTGGGGCGACGCATTCACCCCGGTCGGCCCGGGGTAGGGATCGGACGTGACCGGAGAACCGAGCAACAAGCAGCTGATGCTGGCCGGCGAGTGGTACCGGCCCGAGGACCCCGAGCTGGCCGCCGACACCCAGCGGCGGATCGAGCTCTGCGCGCGCTTCAACGGCCCCGGGCCCGCGGCGCCCGCCGAGCGGCGCGCGGTCCTGGCCGAACTCCTCGGCGAGCTCGGCGAACAGGCGCGGATCCGGCCGCCGTTCCACTGCGACTTCGGCTACCACGTCCGGATCGGCCCGCGCAGCTTCGTCAACTTCAACGCGGTCTTCCTGGACGCGGCGCCGATCACCCTGGGGGCCGACGTGCAGGTCGGGCCGAACGTCCAGCTGCTGACGCCCGCGCACGAGCTGGACGCCGCACGGCGGCGGGCCGGGTGGGAGCGGGCGCTGCCGGTGGTGATCGGCGACAACGTCTGGCTGGGCGGCGGGGTGATCGTCTGCCCGGGGGTGACGATCGGCGCCGACACCGTGGTGGGCGCGGGCTCGGTGGTGGTGCGGGACCTGCCGGCCGGGGTGCTCGCGGTGGGCAACCCGGCCCGGGTGGTCCGCGGCCTGACCTAGCGCGGCCCAGCGGCCTGGAGGTCGATCTGGTAGCGGATGAAGCCGCGGTTGTCGGCCACCGCGTCGTAGAGCCGGCGGGCGGTGGCGTTGGTCTCGTGGGTCATCCAGTAGACCCGCAGGCAGTCGCGCTCGCGGGCGAAGTCGGCCACTGCCCCGATCAGCGCCCGGGCCACGCCCCGGCCGCGGGCCTGCGGGGCGGTGAACAGGTCCTGCAGGTAGCAGACGTCCGGGCCGGAGGTGTTGGCGTGCACCAGGAAGTGGGTGATGCCGACCAGCCGGCCGTCCTCCTTGGCGCCCAGCGCGTGGATCCGGTCGTCGGCCAGGAAGCCCTCCCACGCCCGCCGGTAGGTCTGCTCCGGCTCGGTGCGCCGGTAGAAGTCCAGGTAGGCGCGGAACAGCTCGGTCCAGGCCGGGCGGTCGGCGGGGGTCAGCTTCTCGATGGTGATCATGCCGCGATCCAAGCAGAGCGGGGCGGGCCGGCCCACCGGCAAACCCAGGGGCGGCCCCCCCCCCCCCCCCCCCCCCCCGCCCGGCGGCGGGCCACCCCCACCCCGCACCCCGGTGGCCCCACGGGCCCGCGGGG
>NZ_JBHYKG010000203.1:0-15484 GCF_042741245.1 Kitasatospora sp. NPDC058965 | reverse complement strand
TCCGGCAAGATCATGCGCCGCCTCCTGCGCGACATCGCCGAAGGCCGCGAAGTCGGCGACACCACCACCCTCGCCGACTCCACCGTCATGAACCTCATCCAGTCCCAACTGCCCGGCGGCACCACCACGACCGACCAGAGCTGACCGGACAGCAGCACCCACCGACTCCCGCCCGCACCGGGGCCGTCTTCGACCATGCGACGGTCCGGCCCCGGCCCCGGCGGGGCGCGGACGGTGGCCGTCGAGGGTCGGCCGACCGTCCTCCGGTGCCGTCGTCACTCTTCCCCCGGGGTGACGACGGCACCCCTTCCCCACCAGCTCCCGCCGCACCCGCAGACTACCCGGGCCGCCACGACGACGTGCCGGCCCGTCCTGCGGGAACCGGGCGGGACGCGGTGGCCCGCCGTTGAGGGTCGGCCGGCCACCGCCCGGCTGTCGGCACCGTCCCGCACCAGGCGGTGCCGACAGCGCTGCGGGCCGGCTACACCGGGATCCGCTGCCAGTGCTGGCTGGTGTCACCGGTGTCGGTCTGCTGGACGACGGCGCCCAGGTCCGCCGTGGAGTCCGCCCGGACCCCGATCACCTTGCCGCTGCGCACGCTCACCAGCTTCACGTAGCCGTTGCCGGCGTCGGCCAGCGTCCACTGCTGGTTGGTGGCACCCGTCGGCGACCACTGGATGATCGACACGTCGTCAGCCGTGGAGCCGCCCGAGACGTCCATCGCCAGACCCGAGTTGACGTTGGTGACGGTCCATCCGGTGGCGGCCGGGGTGAACCTCCACTGCTGGTTGGCCGAACCGTGCCCGGTGTACTGGATCAGCGCGGTCCCGACGGCGGTCGCCGATCCCGGGACGTCGATCACCTTGCCGCTGCGGCGGTTCACCAGGGTGAAGGTGGTCGCCCGCGGCGGCGGCGTGACCGTGGCGGTGCCGCCGCTGCCGAGGGTGACCGCCTGGGTCCAGGTGCCGAACTTCACCGTGGTGGTGGCCCCCGGAGTGCCGTGCAGGGTGGCGCTGGTGGCCTGCCCGGCGGACCAGGCCAGGTCGAGCGTCATGGCCCCGCGCACCGGCACCCCGGTGACGCTGCCCGCGGCCGCCCAGGCGGCCGGCAGCGCCGGCAGCAGCTCGACCAGGCCCGGGCGGTTGTAGACCAGCATCTCCACCATCGCGCTCGGCGTACCGAAGTTGGCGTCGATCTGGAACACCGCGCTGGACCCGTAGCTGTACATGTCGAAGAAGTTGACCGCCGCGCCGTTGCTGTAGTTCACCGACGGCTTGAGCACCGTCAGCACGGCCTGGTACGCCAGGTCGGCGTTCTTCAACCGCGCCCAGCAGAGCGCGCGCCACGCCATGCCCCAGCCGAACGAGTCCATCCCGCGGGCCGTGAGCAGGTTGGTGACGCCGGTGAGCAGTCCGGCCGGGCTCTGGTCGGCGGTGATCCGGTCGCCGGGGAAGAGGCCGACCAGCGGGGACAGGTGGCGGTGCTGGATGTCGGAGGTGTCGAGGTTGCTCGGCGTCATCCACTCCTCCAACCAGCCGGTGGTCGCGCTGACCTGGGGCAGGTAGAGGTTGTTCTGCAGCGCCTTGACGGTCGCGGCGTACGGGGCGTCCTGACCCAGCAGGGCCGCGGCCGCCGTGTAGTTGGCGAACAGCTGCCAGACCAGCTCCTGGGCGTAGGTGATGCCCTTGGCGTCGGTCGGTCCGTGCTCCGGCGACCAGTCCGCGTCGTCGACGAGCTTGCCCGTGGCGGGGTCCGTGACCAGCCGGGCCTCCCAGAACTGGCAGGCGCCCTTCAGCAGGGGGTAGATGCGCTGCAGGTAGGCGGTGTCGAGGGTGTACTCGTAGTGGCTGTAGAGGGAGTTGCTCAGCCAGGCGTTGCCGGCCGGACCCCACCACCAGCCACTGCCGCCCCACGGGTTGAGGCTGATCGCGACGGTCCAGCCGGCCACCTTGCCGCTGCTGTTGCGGAAGCCGTTGCGGGAGTCCTGGAACAGGCTCTGCGTCGTCGCGGTCCAGCCGGGGAGCTGGGCCAGGCAGAAGTCGGCGAACGCGTCGAAGCAGGCCGCCAGTCCGGTGCGGTCGGGCAGCCAGTAGTTCATCTGGACGTTGATGTCGGTGTGGTAGTCCGCCATCCAGGGCGGGTTGTTGTCCGCCAGCCACAGGCCCTGCAGGTTGGTGGGCAGGCTGCCGCGCGAGCCGGTGATGGCCAGGTAGCGGCCGAACTGCAGGTAGGAGGCCTCCAGTTCCGGGTCCGGCGCGGACCCGGCGGCGGCCCGGGCGGTGAGCCGGGAGGCGGTGTCCATCGCGCGCTGCGCGGCGGTGGAGGTGCCCAGGTTCACCGTCATGGCGCCGGCCAGCGCCTGGTAGTCCGCGACGTGGGTGGCCAGCAGGGTGTCGCCGGCCACCGCGACGGCGGCCCGGGCCTTGCCCCGGGCGACGGCCAGCGGGTCCACCGAGGCGTCCTGGTACCCCTTGGTGAAGTCGGGCGTGTAGCTGGTCCCGCCGGAGAGGACGATGACCACTTCGCTGCAGGAGGTGAAGGCGATGGTCGCCCCGGCGGTGGTGACCGTGCCGCCGGTGGCCGTGACCGCCACCGCGCAGGCGTACCTCAGGCCGTTGGCGAAGGCGCCGGCGAACGAGGCGCCGCCCGTGCTCGCGGCCGTGGTCTCGCCGTGCGTGCCGTTCAGCGCCACGGTGCCGGTGTAGCTGCCGCCGCCGCTCTGCTTCAGGCGCACGACCAGCACGTCGTCGGGGTGGCTCGCGTACACCTCGCGGGTGTAGGTCACGCCCTGGTACTGGTAGGAGGCGGAGACGTAGCCGTTGCTCAGGTCCAGCGCGCGCTGGTAGCCGGTGACGGCCGACAGGGTGTGCGCCGGGACGTTGACGTAGGCCTTGGCCAGCAGTTGGAAGGTGCCGAAGTCGCTGGTGCCGTAGGGGAACTGGCCGTCGCTGCCGAGGGTGTTGTTGAAGCCGCCGGTCCACAGGGTGGCGTCGCTCAGGTACAGCGCGTCGGCCGCCGGGTCGCCGGTGACCAGGGCGCCGATCCGGCCGTTGCCGACCGCCAGCCCCTGCTGGATGATCGCCGACTCGCTGCCCGGCGCGGTGTACCAGAGCCGGGTGGCACTGCCGGTCGGCACCAGGGCCGTGCCCGCGGGGCGGGGGACCGCCGCGGCCGCGGCGGTGAAGGCCGGCAGGCCGCCGAGCGCCAGGCAGCTGCCGAGCAGCGCGCCGGCCTGCAGCAACTGACGGCGGGCGGGAAGCGGTGCGCCCTCGTGGTCGGGCGTGCTGGGTCGAGTGCTCATGGGGGTCCGTTCTCGTTGGCCTGACGGGGGTCCGGTCGCTCTGTCCGGGTCCATAAGGTATGTAGAGATCGGATGTATGTTCAAGATGCATGACACAACTTCGCACATTTCGCGACATCAACCCTTGATACCTCCGATCAAAGGCGACGGCCGCTCCGGGCCCGGCTAGACGCAGTGGACCTCGATGCCCAGCGCGGTGAGCGCGGCCACCGTCTCGGGCGCCGCGTCGGTGTCGGTCACCAGGACGTCGATCTCCTGCAGCGAGCTGACGGCGGCGAAGGTCCGCCGCCCGAGCTTGCTGGAGTCGGCCACGATCACCACCGTGTTCGCCCGCACCGCCATCGCCCGGTTGATGCTCGCCTCGCTCTCCTCGACGGTCGAGGCGCCGGTGCGCAGGTCCAGGCCGTTGACCCCGAGCACGGCGTAGTCCAGGCAGATGCCCTCCAGCACGGCGGCGGCCAGCGGGCCGGTCAGCTCGTACGAGGCCGGGCGGGCGACACCGCCGGTCATCACGGTCTTGATGTGGGTGCGCACGGCGAGCTCGCCGGCGATGTTGATGGCATTGGTGACCACGGTCAGCACCGTGCCCTCCGCGGCGGCGTCCATCAGCGTGGTGCTGGTGGCGAGTTCGCGGGCCACCTCGGAGGTGGTGGTGCCGCCGGTCAGGCCCACCACGGCACCCGGGACCACCAGCGCGGCGGCGGCCTTGGCGATCCGCTCCTTCTCGGCCGCCCGGCGGGTCGCCTTGTAGCGCAGCGGCAGGTCGTAGCTGACCCCGGCGCGCACCGCCCCGCCGTGGGTGCGGGTGAGCAGTTGCTGGCGGGCCAACGACTCCAGGTCCCGCCGGACGGTGGCCGCGGAGACGCCGAGCAGGCGTGCGGCCTCGCCGACCTCGATCCGGCCGCGCGCGCCGACCAGGTCCATCAGCCGGGTCCATCGGTCGTGGGTCTTCACAGCGTGCCCCTTCGGTAGGCCCTCTCGGAACGCGCCGGGCCGGCGGACGCGGGTGCGCGGGTGCGCGGGTGCTCAGGTGGTGGTGCGGCGGGGCGGGGAGGTCGGGGCAGGGCCCGACCCGCCGCACCTGCTCGATGGCGGCCCGGGCGGCGCCGAATCGCGTGCGGTGGCCGTCGTGGCCGACCGGTCGCGGTGTAGCGATGGTAGGGAGCCGCGGCCGTTCGTGCCTAGTCCTTGTGCGTGATTTTGTATAACTCGTTCGTCATACAAGCAGAATCACTCAGTCTGCCCTCGCCTTGACAGCCCGGAGCCGCAGGGCCAGCATGCTCTGCCATGCGCGAGCATGCATGCTACGAGCAGAATTAGATCTTTTCCAATCACTACGTGCGCTGCACCCGGTGCGGGCCGCCGGTCGGCGCCCGACCCCGAGGAGTGGCGAGTGAACAGACGCATGTCGACCGCGCTGGCGGTGACCGTGGCAGCGGGCCTGGTGACGGGGGGTTGGCTGTACGCGCGGGCGGGCGCGGACTCGGTGCCCGCCGGCAGCATCACGCTGGTGGCGGCCGACTACGGCGCCAACGGCACCCACCCCAGCCAGGCGTACTGGGACCAGGTGGTGGCCGCGTTCCACCGCGAGCACCCGCGCGTCACCGTGCACGTCCAGGTCTACGACTGGAACGACATCGGGGCGAAGCTCGACGAGATGGTCCGGGACAAGCAGTACCCGGACATCGTCGAGGGCCCGAGCAGCGCGGCCTGGGCGAAGCAGGGCCTGCTCTACCCGGCCTACCAGGTCACCGGGAACGGCGCGGTGCAGATGCGGCTGGTCCCCTCGCTGCAGGCGACCGGCGGTGGGGACACCGCCGCGTCCGCCGTCCCGTTCGTCTCCTCCTCCCGGGCGTTCCTGATCAACGACAAGCTGTGGCAGCAGGCCGGCCTGCCGATGGCGCAGGGCAAGGCGGTGGCACCGCGCACCTGGGCCGAGGTCGAGCAGGCGGCGCGGCGGATGAAGGCGGCGGGCGTGCCGGTGCCGCTCGGGCTGCCGCTGGGGCCGGAGGAGGCGCAGGCCGAGCTGTTCATGTGGGAGATGAACAACCGCGGCGGCTACGCCGACCCCTCCGGCACCTGGACGGTCGACTCGCCGCAGAACCGGGCCACCCTGGCGCAGCTCAAGCGCTGGGTGGACGCCGGGCTGACCGAGCACGCGCCGGCCACGGTCAACCGGACGGCGCTGTACGCCGACTTCGCGGCCGGCCGGGTCGGCATGCTGAACGGCACGCCGATCCAGCTGGCGGACATCCAGCAGAACGCGCTGGACGTCACCTGGGCGCCGCTGCCCGCCGCGCAGGAGGGCCAGGACCCGCAGACCCTCGGGGTGGCGGACTGGATCTCGGCGTTCAAGCCCGGCGGGCACCAGCAGCAGATCCAGGCCTTCCTGCAGTTCGTGTACCAGAAGCAGTGGCAGGTGCAGTTCGACAAGGAGTACGACCTGCTGCCGGTGACCCTCGACGCACTGGACCAGATGCGCGCCGAGCAGCCGGAGTTGAGCCCCTTCATCGACGCACTGTCCGAGGCCCGGTTCATGCCCGCCGACCTGCCCGGCTGGAGCGCGGTGGCCAAGGCGGTCCAGTCCGGGGCCGGGCAGCTGCTCGACGACCCGCAGGGCCTGGCCGCCGTGCAGCAGGCGGCCACCCGGGGCACCGGCTGAACGGGCCCGCCGCCCGGCCCCGATCCACCGGGCCCGATCCGCACGGCCGCGCACCGGCGCCACGCATGCGCACGGCCCGCGCAGCCCGCCCGCACACCCGCCCCGCCGCGAACTACCTGCTCCCGCGCTCTTGACGGCGGGCGCCGCCCGCACCACACTCGGGCCAACGCTGCGCGAAGTTGCGTAATTGAGCGCAGTTCCCCACACAATCAATCAGCACCAAGGACGGTGTCCTCGTGGACAAGCGCCCCCTGCACCGGGCCGCGCCGGCTGTACTCGCAGCCGCGCTGCTGGCGAGCCCGCTCGTCGCCTCCCCCGCCCTGGCGAACGACGGCGTGACCCAGTCGGCGACCAACTACACGAGCTCGGCCAGCTCGACCGGGCCGATCCTGACCACCCCGCCGATGGGCTTCAACAACTGGGCCCGGGCCACCTGCACCCCGCAGGCCCCGCTGGACGGCTCGCCGCAGATCAACTACTCGTTCCAGCAGTACATGGAGGACAACGCCAAGGCGCTCTCCGACACCGGCCTGATCGCGGCCGGCTACAAGACCGTCACGGTCGACGACTGCTGGATGTACCGCAACAGCTCCGGCTACCTGCACGGCGCGCTCAACTGGGGCGGCGCGACCGACGTCCGCGACACCACCAAGCAGCCGGGCTTCGACTACGAGCTGACCGCCTACGGCGACTACCTGCACAGCCTGGGCGCCAAGTTCGGCATCTACGAGACCTCCGGCACCCACACCTGCTCCACCGGCACGCCGACCTCGCCCAACCTGCCCAACGGCAGCGAGTACTACGAGCAGAACGACGCCAACTCGATGGTCTACTGGGGCGTCGACCAGCTCAAGTACGACAACTGCGGCGACCAGGAGCCGGTCCAGACCCTGGACACCCGGATGTCCGGCGACCTGGCCACCGCCGTCGCCAACTCGAACGCCGGCGGCACCGCCCGGCCGAACGTCGCCTTCGACATCTCCGCCCCGGCCGGCTACGGCAACGGCTCGACCAAGTTCGCCTCGATGAACTGGGTCCGCCCGCTCGGCCAGCTCTGGCGGGTCGGCCCGGACATCTGGAACTACGGGGACGGCAAGGACCCGTGGAACGTGCCGCTGGCCGGCTACAACTTCGGCGCCTACAACAGCTTCGACAACACCGTCGAGCTCAGCCGCTACCAGGGCCCGGGCAACTGGAGCAACCCGGACATGCTGCTGATCGGCGACAACGGCATGACCACGGCCGAGGAGCGCAGCCAGATGTCGCTCTTCTCCGCGCTGGCCGCGCCGCTGGTGATCTCCACCGACGCGCGCAAGTTCGAGCCCTCCTACATCAACGCCCACCCGGCCGAGGCCGCGCACCTGAACGCCTCGGTGGCGATCCTGGGCAACTCCGAGGTCATCGCCGTCGACCAGGACTCGCTGGGCGCCGGCGGCTACCGGGTCTCCGGCGGCGGCGCGAACACCGACGGCACCCCGGCCGCGAGCAGCGGCATCGACGTGGTGGTCAAGCCGCTGGCCGACGGCGGCAAGGCCGTGGTGGTGACCAACAAGGGCGCCTCGTCCGCGAACTACACCCTCGACCTGAACGCGATCGGCTTCAACGGCTCCGGCAGCTACACCGTGCGCGACCTGTGGGCGCACACCACCAGCAGCTCCACCGGCACCGTGCCGGTGACCGTCGCCTCCCACGACAGCGCGATGTTCCGGATCACCCCGCCCAGTGGCGCCACCAGCACCCCGCGCGGCCAGATCACCGCCTCCCGCGACAACTGGGGCAAGGCCTCGCTCTGCCTGGACAACTACCAGTCCCGCACCACCAACACCGCCGTCGACGTCTACCCCTGCGGCGGCACCTCCAACCAGCAGTGGCAGTTCAACGGTGACGGCTCCGTCCAGCTCCTGCAGTCCGGCGCCGCCAACCTGTGCCTGACCGCGCAGAGTTCCAGCAGCACCGGCGTGGTCAACGGCCAGTCCGGCCAGTGGGTCGGCGTCGCCACCTGCGGCTCCGCCCCCGGCTACCAGACCTGGACCTACAACCGCGACGGCAACCTGAAGCTCTCCGGCACCACCAAGTGCCTGGACGTCTACGGCGGCTCGACCACCACCAACGGCACCCCCGTGGACCTCTACAGCTGCGGCGCCGCCCCCGGCAACATCCAGACCAACCAGACCTGGGCCGCCCCGTACAACGCGCCCCCGGCCCCCTGACCCACCCGCACGCCCACCGGCAGGCCGTCACCGCAGTGCGGTGGCGGCCTGCTGCCCGTTTCCGCCGGGGTGTTCGCTCACTCCCCGGATACCTTTGCTCAAACCTGCTCAGTTAGTCTATAAAAGCTGCATCTTCACGCAGCACTCCTCGCTGCGGCCCGTTCTGGAAGGACCGACCCATGACCCATGTCGCCACCGAGATCGCCAGCCAGCCCCAGTGCTGGCGCACGGCGATGGCGCTGCAGCCCGCCGGCCTCCCGGTCGCCGGTGAGCGGGTGGCCGTCGTCGGCTGCGGCACCTCGCTCTACATGGCGCAGGCCTACGCGGTGCTGCGGGAGGAGGCGGGCCTCGGGGAGACCGACGCCTTCGCCGCCTCCGAGTACCCGGCCCACCGCCGCTACGACCGGCTGGTGGCCATCACCCGCTCCGGCACCACCACCGAGGTCCTCGCGGCGCTCGCCCGGGCCCGCGCGGCCGGCATCCCCACCACGGCGCTGACCGGCGACCTCGACACCCCGGTCGTCACCGCCGCCGACACCGTGGTCGACCTCTCCTTCGCCGACGAGAAGTCGGTGGTGCAGACCCGGTTCGCCAGCACCGGCCTGGTGCTGCTGCGCACCCACCTCGGCCTGACCCCGCCCGACCTGGCCCGGCAGGCGGAGGCCGCCGTGGCCACCGAGCTGCCGTCGGCGCTGCTCGCCGCCCGCCAGTTCACCTTCCTCGGCACCGGCTGGACGATCGGGGTCGCGCACGAGGCCGCGCTCAAGCTGCGCGAGGCCGCCGGGGCGTGGACCGAGTCCTACCCGGCGATGGAGTACCGCCACGGGCCGATCAGCGTCAGCGCACCCGGCGGCGTGGTGTGGATCTTCGGCGAGGCGCCGGCCGGCCTGCCCGAGCAGATCGCCGCCACCGGGGCCGAGGTGTGGCTGGGCGGCATCGACCCGCTGGCGGACCTGGTCCGGGCCCAGCGGCTGGCCGTGGCCCTCGCCGAGGCCCAGGGGCTGGACCCCGACCAGCCGCGCAACCTGACCCGCTCGATCGTGCTGGCCACCCCGTGACGACGGGTCAGCTGCCCCTGGTGGCCGCCCTGGACGTGGGCGGCACGCACATCAAGGCCGCCGTGCTCGCGGCCAACGGCGCCGTGCTGCACTGCGACAGCGCGGACACCCGTGCCGAGCGGGGACCCGAGGCCGTCCTGGAGACCGTGCTGGAGCTGGCCCGGACCCTGGTCCGCGACCACCGCCCCGCGGCGGTCGGCATCGCGGTACCGGGCCTGGTGGACGAGGCGGCGGGAGTCTGCCGGTTCGCCGCCAACCTCGGCTGGCGGGACGTTCCGGTGCGCCGGTGGGCCGAGGAGGAGCTCGGCCTGCCGGTCGCCCTCGGCCACGACGTCCGGGCCGGCGGCCTGGCCGAGGCCCGGCTCGGTGCCGGGCGGGACTGCGGGTCGTTCCTGTTCGTCCCCGTCGGCACCGGCATCGCCGGGGCGATCGTGCTGGACGGCCGCGCGGTGACCGGCCGGCACGGCGGCGCCGGCGAGCTGGGCCACCTGCCGGTGCGGCCCGAGGGACCGCCGTGCGGGTGCGGCGGGTTCGGCTGCGTGGAGGCCGTCGCCTCCGCCTCGGCCGTCGCCCGCCGCTACCGGCTGCTCGCCAGGCTGTCGCCCGAGGAGAAGGTCTCCGCCGAACAGGTCCAGCTGCGCGCGCAGGCCGGCGACGAGCTGGCGGCCCGGGTCTGGCGCGAGGCGGTCGCGGCCCTGGCCGACGGCCTGGCCACCGCGGTGACCCTGCTCGACCCGGAGCGGCTGGTGATCGGCGGCGGCCTGTCCCGGGCCGGCGCCGCGCTGACCGACCCGCTGCACCGGGAGCTGAAGGCGCGGCTGACCTTCCAGACCTGCCCCGAGCTGGCCCTGGCCGAGCTGGGCCACCGCGCGGGGAGCCTGGGGGCCGGCCTGCTCGCCCTCGACCTGCTGCACGCGACCGACCGGGCGGGTGAGCGCGCGTGATCCTCACCGTGACGCTGAACGCCGCGCTCGACGTGACCTACCGGGTCGAGCGGCTCCACGCCGGCGGCAGCACCCGGGTCCGCTCGGTCGCCGAACGGGCCGGCGGCAAGGGGGTCAACGTCTCCCGGGTGCTGCACGGCCTGGGCGTCGACACCCTGGTCACCGGGCTGGCCGGCGGGACCACCGGCCGGGCCGTCCGGCAGGAGCTGGCCCTGGCCGGCCTGCCCGACGCGCTGGTGACGATCGGCCGGGAGACCCGGCGCACCGTCGCCGTGGTCGACGAGCAGGCCGGTGAGACCTCGGTCCTGCTGGAGCCCGGCCCGACCGTCACCGCGGGCGAGTGGCACTCCTTCACCACCCGGTTCACCGAGCTGCTGCCCGGCGCGAAGGCCGTGGTGCTGTCCGGCAGCCTGCCGCCCGGGGTCCCGGTGGACGCCTACGCGACGCTGCTCCGGCTGGCCCGCGCCCAGCGGGTGCCCGCGGTGCTGGACACCGAGGGCGAACCGCTGCTGGCCGCGCTGCCCGCGCGCCCGGCGCTGATCAAGCCCAACGCCGACGAGCTGACCGCGACCACCGGGCTCGCCGACCCGCTGGCGGCGATCGCGGCCCTGCGGACCGCGGGTGCGCGCACCGTGGTCGCCTCGCTGGGCCCCGAGGGCCTGCTCGCGGTCACGCCGGAGGGCAGTTGGCGGGCCCGTCCGCCGCACCCGGTGGCCGGCAACCCGACCGGCGCCGGGGACGCGGCGGTGGCCGCCCTCGCCGCGGGCCTGGCCACCGGTGCGCCCTGGCAGCCGGTGCTGGCCCGGGCCGTCGCCCTGTCGGCGGCGGCCGTCGCCGCGCCGCTGGCGGGCAGCTTCGACGAGGCGCTCTACCGGCGCCTGCGCGACCAGGTGGCCGTCGGCCCGTTCACCAAGCCCTGACGATCCGTCACGTACCAGAGGAGTCCTGCCATGCCCCTGACCCCCACTGCCGCCCTGGTCGCCCGGGCCGCGGCGCACGGCCGCGGCGTCGGCGCCTTCAACGTCATCCAGCTCGAACACGCCCAGGCCATCGTGGCCGGCGCCCAGGCCGCCAAGGCACCGGTGATCCTGCAGATCAGCGAGAACGCCGTGCGCTACCACGGCGCGCTGGCGCCGATCGGCCGGGCCGTGCTGGCCGTCGCCGAGGCCGCCACCGTGCCGGTCGCGGTCCACCTGGACCACGCCACCAGCAGCGACCTGGTGGCCGAGGCGGTGGCGCTCGGCTTCGGCTCGGTGATGTTCGACGCCTCGAAGCTCGACTACGAGCAGAACGTCGAGGCGACCGCGAAGATCGTGGCCCGCTGCCACGCGGCCCGCTGCTGGGTCGAGGCCGAACTCGGCGAGGTGGGCGGCAAGGACGGCGTGCACGCCCCCGGCGCCCGCACCGATCCGCGGGAGGCGGCCGCGTTCGTCGAGGCCACCGGGGTGGACGCGCTCGCGGTCGCCGTCGGCACCTCGCACGCCATGCTGACCCGGGACGCGGCGCTCGACTTCGAGCTGATCGGCGCACTGCGGGCCGCCGTGCCGGTCCCGCTGGTCCTGCACGGCTCCTCCGGCGTCGCGGACCGGGACCTGCGCACGGCGGTGGAGCGCGGCATGACCAAGGTCAACATCGCCACCCACCTCAACGGCGTCTTCACCGACGCGGTGCGGGCCGCGCTCGCCGCCGACGAGCGCCTGGTGGACACCCGCAAGTACCTCGGTCCCGCCCGCTCGGCGACGGCGGCCGAGGTCACCCGGCTGCTCGGCGTGCTCAACTCCGCCTGCTGACGATTCACCATGCAGCGTCGTGAGCAATTCTGACTGCTTAATCAAGAAGTTACGCAGAAATGAGCACCCAGGCCTGTTCATCCGAGCACTCGGGTCTCTAGCATCACTTCCACAGCACCAGTTCGACGCCAGGCGGTTCACCTGACCCCCCGCGCCCCGCGCGGATGCCGGTCCTCCACCGACTCCTGGCGCCACCCGCTCCGCCCCGGGCCCGCGTCCCCTGGCCGCACCCGCCCGGCACGCACCCCCGAGTCCCTCAGGCACCACCCACCCCCTCGAGAACGAACCGTCCTGGACACCGGCCGCCCACACCGGTCCGGGACCAAGGAGTCAGCAATGAACAAGCGTCTCTGGATCGCCACGGCCACCGCCGCGACCGCCGCGCTCGCCCTGACCGCGTGCGGCAGCAGCGGTGGCAGCGGCTCCGGCTCCGCCGCCGACGGCACCACGACCATCAAGGTGGTTGCCGCGGACTACGGCTCCAACGGCCAGAACCCCAGCCAGGCCTACTGGGACGGCGTGATCCAGGCCTTCCAGCAGGCCAACCCGAAGATCAAGGTCGACCTCCAGGTCATCAACTGGAACGACATCAGCGCCAAGCTCGCCACCATGGTCCAGAACAAGCAGTACCCGGACGTCGTCGAGGGCCCGGGCTACGCCAGCTTCGCGCAGAACGGCCTGCTCTACGGCGCGAACGACCTGCTGGACCCCGCCGTCCAGTCCGACCTGGTCCCGGCACTGGCCAAGGCCGGTCAGCAGAACGGCACCGCCTACGGCATCCCGTTCGTCTCCTCCTCCCGCGCGTTCCTGATCAACAACGCGCTGTGGCAGAAGGCCGGCCTGCCGATGAGCGGCAACCAGGCCGTCGCCCCGAAGACCTGGGCCGACGTCGAGACCGACGCGAAGGCCCTCAAGGCGGCCGGTGTCGAGGTCCCGCTGGGCCTGCCGCTGGGCTCCGAGGAGGCCCAGGCGGAGTCCTTCATGTGGGAGATGAACAACGGCGGCGGCTACACCGACGCCGGCGGCAAGTGGACCGTCAACTCCGCCGCCAACGTGGCCACGTTCCAGCAGCTCGGCAAGTGGGTGGACGCCGGCCTGACCGAGAAGGACCCGGGCTCGGTCAAGCGCACCGACCTCTACGCGGACTTCGCCTCCGGCAAGGTCGGCATGCTCAACGGCATGCCCACCCAGCTCGACGACATCAAGAAGAACAACCTCCAGGTCACCTGGGCCGCACTGCCCACCGCCCAGGCCGGCGGCACCCCGCAGACCCTGGGCGTGGGCGACTGGATCTACGGCTTCAAGCCGGGCGGCCACGCCGCCCAGATCAAGGCCTTCCTCAACTTCGCCTTCCAGAAGGACAACCAGGTCAAGTTCGACGAGGAGTACAACCTGCTCCCGGTCACCAAGTCGGCCATCACCCAGGTCCAGACCGACGTGCCCGCCCTGGTCCCGTTCCTGAACGCCCTGCCGGCCGCCCAGTTCGTGCCGGTCGCCAACCCCGCCTGGGACACCGTCAACTCCCAGGTCAAGACGCAGATCGGCGGCGCGCTGAAGGACCCGCAGGGCGTGCTCGACACCCTGCAGAAGGCCGCCTCCACGGCCGGACAGTGACCGACGGCGGCGGCGGACCGTGGGGGGTCCGCCGCTGCCGGTGCACCCCACCGCGCCGACCCCGATCCTCGTAGGAGAGCACCTCGTGTCCGAGCAGACCACCACCCGAGCGCCGCACCCGGCACCCCCGCCACCGGCGACCACCCGAGCCCGGCCCAGTGCCGCCGGCGGCCGCAACACCCTGGCCAGGCTCGGCCCGTGGCCCTGGATCGGTCCGAGCGTCGTGCTGATCCTGCTGGTCGTTGTCTGGCCGGTGGTCGAGATGGTGATCACCTCCACCCACAAGATCAGCGGCCTGGGCATCGACTTCGGCTTCGACGGCACCGGCCGCTACACCAAGCTCTTCGACGACGCCCGGCTCGGTCCGGTGATGGCCTGGACCGTCGTCTGGACCGTCCTGGTGGTCACCTTCACCATGGTGGTCTCGCTCGCACTGGCCCAGCTGTACAACCAGCAGTTCCCGGGGCGCCGGTTCACCCGCTGGGCGCTGATCATCCCCTGGGCCTCCTCGGTGATCGTCACCTCGATCGGCTTCCGCTGGATGCTCGACGAGGTCGCCGGTGTCCTGAACCGCGCGATGCTCGACCTCGGACTGATCCACTCCGCCGAGAACTGGACCGGCGACGCCGGCCACGCCAAGCCCTGGCTGATCTTCGTCGCGGTCTTCGTCTCGCTCCCGTTCACCACCTACACCCTGCTGGCCGGCCTGCAGACCGTGCCGGGCGAGGTCTACGAGGCCGCCCGGGTCGACGGCGCGAGCAAGTGGCAGACCTACTTCCGGGTCACCCTGCCGCTGCTGCGGCCCTCGTTCCTGGTCGCCCTCGTGATCAACCTGATCAACGTCTTCAACTCCTTCCCCGTCATCTGGGGCATGACCCAGGGCGGCCCGAACACCGACACCTCCACCTCCACGGTGTTCATGTACATCCTCGGCCAGACCGACGTCGGCGAGGCCGCCGCCATGTCCGTCGTCAACTTCGCCGTCGTCATCGTCATGGTGCTGCTCTTCCTCAAGGTCAGCCGCTGGAACGAGGAGAGCTGACCCGATGCCCGCCGCCCTGAAGAAGTACCTCGTCACCGCCGCCGCCTGGCTGCTCGCCCTCGTCTTCCTGGCCCCGTACCTGGAGATGGTGGTCACCGCCGCCCGACCCGCGAACGAGCTGCGCGACAACGGCTACCTGCCCCACCACTTCGCCTGGAACAACTTCGTCGACGTCTGGTCGAAGACCACCATCGGCACCAACCTGGGCGTGTCGATCCTGGTCGCGGGCGGCGCCACGCTGCTGACCCTGCTGGTCGCACTGCCGGCCGCCTACTACACCGCCCGGATGCGCTTCCGCGGCCGCACCGCGTTCCTGCTGCTGGTCCTGGTCACCCAGATGTTCCAGCCGACCGCCCTGCAGGTCGGCCTGGCCCGCGAGTTCACCTCGCTGAACATGATGGACTCGGACCTGACGCTGATCGTGGCCAACGCCGCGTTCAGCCTCGCCTTCGCCGTCTGGATCCTCTCCGCCTACATCTCGTCCATCCCGGCCGAGTTGGAGGAGGCTGCGATGATCGACGGCACCGGCCGGGTCGGCGCGCTGTTCAAGGTGACCCTGCCGCTGGCCCTGCCGGGGGTGGTGACCTGCGTGATCTTCACCTTCATCACCGCCTGGAACGAGTTCGTGATGGGCCTGATCCTGGTCAACTCCCCCGCCAAGCAGCCGCTCACCGTCGGCATCGACTCCATGATCGGCGCCTACCACCCGCAGTGGAACTACATGTTCGCCGCCTCGCTGGTCTCGATCGTCCCGGTCGTCGTCCTGTTCGCCGCCATCGAGCGCCACGTCGTGGCCGGTCTGACCGCCGGCTCGGTCAAGTAGCCCACCACCCGACGCCGCAGGGTGTGGGGCGGACCCGGAC
>NZ_JBHYKG010000202.1:0-15504 GCF_042741245.1 Kitasatospora sp. NPDC058965 | reverse complement strand
CCACCCGCCCTCGCGCCGATCGGTCAGCCGATCTGCCAGAGCACCCCGTGGCTGTGCGCGATGGTCACCGCGAGCACCACCAGGTCGGCCGCGCCCAGCGCCAGGCCGAGCAGCGCGCGGCCGCGCCGGGCGGTGCCGCGCACCAGCGCCAGCGCGCCGAGCACCAGCGCGAGCGGCCCGAGCACCACGTTGAAGAGCAGCAGGCCGATCAGGCCCAGGACGAAGGAGGCGACAGCCATCCCGTCGGCCTCCCGGCCCCGCACCGCGCTCCCGGCCGTCGGCCGGGCGGTCAGCGGTGCGTCCATCCGTACGTTCAGCTGTGCGTTCATCGGATCCTCCCCGGTCATCTCGGTGGTCAGCGCCGGCGCAGGTAGGAGACGCCCTCGCGGGCGCCGAACAGCGCCAGCCAGCCGGCGATCAGCGCGGCCGCCAGCAGGAAGCCGGAGAGCGAGGTGTGGGCGGCGGCTCCCAGGAGCACGCCCATCAGTGCGAGTACCGCGACGAAGAACATGGTCGGACCCTTTCAGCTAACAACTGTTCGCCGACTTCTCCAGCATACGCTCGCCAAAGTCGGCAAACAGTTGTTTACTGAATGACGTGAGTCACACCCCCACCCCCCACCCGGCGACCGGCACCCGCGCCGCGCAGAAGGAGCAGAGCCGACGGGCCCTGCTGGACGCGGCACTGACGCTGCTGGAGCACCAGAACCTCAGCAGCCTGGGCGTGCGCGAGGTCACCCGCGAGGCCGGCCTGTCCCCCGCCGGCTTCTACCGCCACTTCCGCGACCTGGACGAGCTCGGCGTGACCCTGGTCACCGAGTCGCTGCGCAGCCTGCACCTGATGATCGAGAAGATCATGGCCGAGCAGGGCGAGCCGGAGCAGCTGATCGAGCGCACGGTCGCGGTGATCGCCCGTCACGTCCGCGAGCACCGCGCGCACATCCGCTTCCTGGCCCGGGAGCGGCACGGCGGGGTGCAGCCGGTGCGCGAGGCGATCGCCGCCGAGTTCACCGCCTTCACCGAGGAGACCGCCGCCGCGCTGGCCCTGCAGCCCGAGAGCGCCGGGTGGAGCCGGGGCGACCTGCTGATGCTGGCGGGTCTGTACGTGGAGCAGACGGTCGGCACCGCCGCCGCCTTCCTGGAGGCACCGGTCGGCTCGCGCGCCGCCGAGCAGCGGATCGCGGCCCGGGCCCGGGACCAGCTGCGGCTGATCAGCATCGGCCGGCGGCACTGGTCGACCGCGAACGGGTGACAGCCGCGGGACACCAGTGACCTTCCCGCGGGCCGGGCGTTGAACGCGGCGTCGGAACGAACGCCGGCGCGGCGGCCCGCCAACGGCCCGCCCGCCGGTCCAGTTGAGAGGAACACCCAATGCTCAAGAAGGCCCTGGCCGGCGCCGGCCTCGCTGTCGCCTCGATGGCCGCGATCGCCTCCCCCGCCTTCGCCATCGGCGACGCCGACGGTTCGGCGGCCTCGGTCTCCGGCGACGGCGGCACCAACAACACCGGCACCTTCGGGAGCCACAGCCCCAACTACCACGCCGCGGACAACCTGAACCTGTGCCTGCCCGAGGTGCACCACGTCCAGGTCGGTGCGATCCCGGTCCAGGTGGACGTGCCGATCGGCAACCAGCAGCTGCACCAGATCTGCAACGTGGGCCAGACCACCCAGGCGAACGGTGACGGCGCGCTGCTCTCGCACGCGATCGGCTGACACCCGCCGCGTCGGCCGACCCGAGCTCCGGCCGATCCGGGCGTCGCACAAAACGCCTTGTCAGGGGCACGATCCGGAAGGATCGTGCCCCTGACGGCGTTTCGGATCCTCCGTTGACCTGCCGTTCACCTTGATCCACCACCCCTTCACGATTGGTCTATACCAATCAGGTAGGCTGTCCCCCGGAAGCTGTTCGACACGGCTGTGGGGGCCATATGACTGTCCATCACCTTCCGGCACCACCGAACGACCAGGAGCTCTACTGGTACTTCGGCCCGCAACGCCGGTGGGTCCTGCTCTGCTCGTCAGCCGCCTTCGTGCTGACCGCGGGCACCATGTTCACCTTCGCCCTGCGCACTCCGGCGCTCTGGGCCTTCCTCGCCGTGCTGGCACTCAACGTGCTGGCACTGGCACTCTCCTCGCTCAACAGCCTGCGCGGCCGCCGGCTCACCCGGCAGTCGCACGAGGTGCTGGTCCGGGCCTGGCAGCCGGCCACCGCACCGGGCGTCGACCTCTACCTGCCCACCTGCGGCGAACCGCTGGACGTGCTGGCCAACGCCTACCGGGCGGTGGCCGCCGTCGACTGGCCCGGCGAGCTGACCGTCTGGGTGCTGGACGACGCCGACCGCGCCGAAGTCGCCGCGCTGGCCGACCGGTTCGCCTTCCGCTACGTGGTCCGCCCGGACCGCGGGCACCTGAAGAAGGCCGGCAACCTCAACCACGCACTGCCGCTCGGCGACGGCGAGTTCATCGCCATCCTGGACGCCGACTTCGCCCCGCGGGCGGACTTCCTGCGCCACCTGGTGCCGTACTTCGCGGACCCGGGGATCGGCATCGTGCAGAGCCCGCAGTGCTTCGACACCGACGCCACGATGAGCTGGATCGAACGGGCCGCCGGCGCCGCCCAGGAGTGGTTCTTCCGCTGGATCCAGCCCTCCCGCGACGCCAGCGACGCGGCCATCTGCTGCGGCAGCAACGCCGTCTACCGGCGCACCGCGATCGAGGCCGCCGGCGGCTTCGCCAAGCTGGCGCACAGCGAGGACATGTACACCGGACTCGCGCTGTACGAGCGGGGGTTCCGCACCCTCTACGTGCCGGTGCTGGTGGCCAAGGGCACCTCGCCGGACAGCCTGGCCTCGTTCGTCAACCAGCAGTACCGCTGGGCCATGGGCAACCTGCACCTGCTCACCGGCCGGGACCTGAAGCGGATGCGGGCGCCCTGGCGGATGCGGCTCTGCTTCTACGAGGGCATCGTCGGCTACCTCACCATGGCGGTGAACCTGTTCTGCGCGCCGCTGCCGCCGCTGGTGATGATGTACGGCTACCCCAGCCAGATCCGGCCCTGGCACGTGCTGCCGCTGCTCGCCCCGCTCTGGCTCTGGCACGTGCTGCTGCCCCGGGTCAGCCGCACCCGCTGGCGGATCGAGGTGATCCGGGCCAACGTGCTGATGTCGGTGGCCTCCGCCACCGCCTTCGTGCACACCCTGCGCGGCCGCAGCGCCGCCTGGGTGCCCACCGGCGCGGGCCGGGCCAGGCCCGGCGGAATGGCCCGCCGGGTGGTGCAGATCTCGCTCGGCTGGCTGCTGCTCTCGCTGACGGCCGCCGCGGGCGGGCTCGGCTACGACCTGGCCACCCAGGGCCTGGCGCCCAACTGGGGCATGCTCTGCTACCTGGCGGTGCAGCTGCAGATCGGCCTGCCGCTGGTCCGCGACCTGTTCGCCGAACTGCGCTCGGGCGCCCCGCGCGCCGCCAGGTCCGCACTGCTGCCCCGGCGTTGGCCCGAAGGGCTGGCGATCACCACCGGCCTGGCCCTGACCGCGCTGCTCGCCTCCGGCTGGGTGGCCCCGATGCTGCCCTGGCTCGGCTGAAAGGTCGTCACCTCCCATGTCTGTCCTCACCCGTCCGGCACGCCCGGACCTGCCCACGCTCCGCGACCGCCCGACCGCGGGCGGCCACCCCGGCTTCCGGCCGGACATCGAGGGCCTGCGCGCGGTGGCGCTGCTGGCCGTGCTCGCCTTCCACGCCGGGATCCCGCACCTGGCCGGCGGCTTCGTCGGGGTGGACGTCTTCTTCGTCATCTCCGGCTACCTGATCACCGGTCAGCTGCTGCGCGAGGCCACGGCCACCGGGCGGATCCGGTTGGCCGAGTTCTACTCCCGCCGGGCCCGCCGGCTGCTCCCCTCGGCCGCCGTGGTGCTCACGGCGGTCGCACTGGCCGGGGCCTGGCTCGCCGCGCCGCTGCGGCGCACCGACCTGGAGTACGACGTGCTGGCGTCGGCCCTGTCGCTGGCCAACTGGCGCTTCGTCGCCCAGCAGACCGACTACCTGGCGGCCGGACGGGACCCGAGCCCGCTGCTGCACTTCTGGTCGCTGGCGGTGGAGGAGCAGTTCTACCTGGTCTGGGCGCCGCTGCTGGCCCTGCTGGTGTGGCTGGCGCACCGCCGGTTCCGGGCCTCGGCGCTGACGCTGACCGTCGCGGCGAGCGCCGCCACCTTCGCCCTGTCGCTGCGCTGGACGCACGGATCGGTCTCGCTGGCCTACCTGGGCTCGCCGTCGCGGGTCTGGCAGTTCGGGGTGGGCGCGGTGCTGGCCCTGCTGCCCTGGCACCGGCTGCCCGCGCCCCGGGCGCTGCGCGCGCTGGTCGGCTGGGCCGGGGCGGCGGCCGTCGCCTGGTCGGTGGTGGTCTTCACGGCCCGCACCCCGTACCCCGGTTGGGCGGCGCTGCTGCCGACCCTGGGCAGCGCCGCGGTGATCCTGGCCGGGATCGGCGGTCGGGGCGAAGCATCCGACGCCCCGGTCCCCGCCTCCTCCGCCGCCGTGCCCGGCCACGTGCCCACCTCCACCGCCGTGCCCGCCCCCGCCGCCGTGTCCGTCCCCGGGCCGGGCCGGCTGCTGGCGCTGCCGGCGCCGCGCGCGCTGGGCCGACTCTCCTACACCCTCTACCTGTGGCACTGGCCGGTCCTGGTCATGACCGAGGCCAGGCTCGGCCCGCTCGGCTGGCCGGCCAAGGCGGCACTCACCGCGCTGGCCGCACTGCCGGCGCTGGCCACCATGCGCTGGGTGGAGCGCCCGCTGCGCAGCAACCGGGTGGTCACCGAACTGCCCCGGCGCGGGCTCTCGCTGGGGCTCAGCGCGGTGATCTTCCCGGTGGTCCTGGCGCTGGTGGTGGGCACCGGCACGCTGCGCCTGCTCGGCCCGGGCGCGCCGGTCAACCTGGCCGGGCTGCCGCCGGGGGCGCCGGAGGGCACCTCGCTGCTGATGCCCGCCGCGCTGCCCCGCCAGTCGGCCGCACTGGTGCCCGATCCGGCGCAGGCCCGCAAGGACTTCCCGCCGGACGGCGCCTGCGAGGTGCCCCCGACCGCGACCAGCAGTGGGCCCTGCCTGTTCGGCGACACCGCCGCCACCGACCGGATCGTGCTGCTCGGCGACTCGCACGCGGGCCAGTGGTTCTCCGCCGCGCTCGCGATCGCCGCCGAACGGCACTGGGGCCTGGAGGAGTTGGTCAAGCAGGGCTGCCCGCTGCCGCAGCTGACCGTGGTCAACCCGCAGTTGGGCCGCGAGTACCACGAGTGCGACAGCTGGCGGGCGAACACCCTGCAGCGGCTGGCGGGCGAGGCCAGGCCGAAGCTGATCATGGTGGCCGCGCTCAACCGCTACACCGATGACCGGGACCTGCTGGCCCGGGCCTGGGAGCAGACCCTCGCGCCGCTGCGCGAGCTCGGCGTTCCCATCGTCTACCTGACCGACACCCCGATCCCCGGCAGCGACGTGCCGGCCTGCGTCTCCGGACATCCCGTGGACACCTCGCCGTGCGACTTCCCCCGCGCCAAGGCGTTCTGGCCCGATCCGCTGGCCGAGGCCGTCGCGGCCGGCCGCGAGCCAGGGGTGCACGCGGTGGAGGTCAACTCTGTGCTCTGCCCGCAGACCGGGAGCAGTTGCCCGGCCTCACTGGAGAAGATCCTGCTCTACCGGGACGACGCGCACCTGACCAACGTGGCCGCCGTGGTGCTCACCCCGCGCCTGGAACGGCTGTTGGTGCAGGCCGGGCTGGTTCCGCCCCAGCAGGGCGCCACCGCATCCGGTGGACCCGGCGCGCCCGGCACGTCCAGTGGGGGCGGCACACCCGGCGCGGACGGCTGGACCGAGCTGCTGCACGACCAGTTCGCCGGCCCGGCCGGCAGCCGTCCCGACGGCAGCCTGTGGAGCTACGACCTGGGCACCTGCTACCCCGGCTGCCCGGCCCCGCAGTGGGGCACCGGCGAGCTGGAGACCATGACCGACTCCACCGAGAACGTCCGACTGGACGGCCAGGGCGCGCTGGAGATCCGGCCCACCCGGGACGCCGACGGCCACTGGAGCTCGGGCCGCCTGGAGTCGCGGCGCGCCGACTTCACCGCGCCCGCCGGCGGGACCCTGCGGATCTCCGCCTCGATCCAGCTGCCGCAGGTCTCCGGCGCGGCGGCGGGCGGCTACTGGCCGGCCTTCTGGACCCTGGGCGCGGGCCTGCGCGACGGGTACACCGGCTGGCCCGGGATCGGCGAGCTGGACGTGCTGGAGTCGGTCAACGGCCGCGACTCGGTCTTCGGCACCATGCACTGCGGCACCGCCGAGGGCGGACCCTGCCACGAGCCGCAGGGGCTGGGCTCGGGCGAGCACCCGTGCCCGGGCTGCCGGGACGGCTTCCACACCTACAGCGTGGAGGTGGACCGCTCCACCAGCCCCGAGCAGGTGCGCTGGTACCTGGACGGCACCGAGTACCACCGGGTGACGGCCGACCAGGTCGACCCCGCCGCCTGGGACCGGGCGGTGCACCACGGGATGTTCCTGATCCTGGACCTGGCCGTGGGCGGCGGCCTCCCCACCGCCTTCGGCGGCACGGTCACCGCCGCGACGGAACCCGGCCACGCGATGCGGGTCCAGTGGGTCTCGGTGAGCAGCAAGCAGTGACGGGGACGGGGCGGCCCGCCGCAGTGGCGGCCCGCCCCGTCCGCGCCCGGTACGTTCCGTGTCCGCATCCGCATCCGCGTCCGTGGTTGCGGACACGGGCGCGGACACGGGCGCCCGTCCGCGCCCGGGCATCACCCTGGCGGAATGGCTCACCGACTGGCTCCGCGGCAACGTCACCGCCCCGACGTTCCCGTCCGTCCCTGCCCGCCCCGGCTGCCCCGAATGCCCCGTCCATTGACGGACAGCGCACGACCGGCGTCCGTCAGCTGTCATGCGTCGTCAGGCACACGTCGGGGGGCCGCGGCCCCAGACGCGGGCGCCGCGCCGGGGGTCCTTCTGTGTTTTGGGTCCGCCCGCCCCCGGGGGGCCCCCGCCCCCCGCCGGCGGGCCCCCCGACGGTCGATCAGAAGTTGATCATGTGTCCGGCCAGGCCGTGGATGGCCTCCTTGACCGCCTCGCCCAGGGTCGGGTGCGCGTGGACGTTGCGCGCCACCTCGTGCACCGTCAGGTCCCACTGCTGGGCCAGCGTCAGCTCCGGCAGCAGCTCGGTGACCTCGGGGCCGATCAGGTGCGCGCCCAGCAGCTCGCCGTGGGTGTTGTCGCAGATCACCTTGACGAAGCCGCCGGGGTGGCCGAGGCCGTGCGCCTTGCCGTTGGCGGTGAACGGGAACTTGGCGACCTTGACGTCGTAGCCCAGGTCGCGGGCCTGCGCCTCGGTGTAGCCGAAGCTGGCCACCTGCGGCTGGCAGTAGGTGGCACGCGGCACCATGGCGAAGTCGACCTCCATGGTCTCCGCGCCGCCGATGGTCTCGGCCGCGATCACGGCCATCGCCTCGGCCGCGTGGGCCAGCATCAGCTTGGCGGTCACGTCGCCGATCGCGAAGATGTGCGGCACGTTCGTGCGGCCGCGACCGTCCACCGCGATCGCCCGGCGCTCGGTCAGCGCCACGCCGGTGGCCTCCAGGCCGTAGCCGTCGACCCGCGGCGCGAACCCGATCGCCTGCAGCACCTTGTCGGCCTCCAGCACCTGCTGCTGGCCGTCCTTGGTCACGGTCACCCGGACCTTGGCGTTCGGGTCGCTGTCGTCGATCGCGTCCACCCGGGTGGAGGTGAGGATCTCGATGCCGAGCTTCTTGTACTGCTTGCCCAGCTCGGTGGAGACGTCCACGTCCTCCAGCGGGACCACGCGGTCGAGGAACTCGACGATGGTGACCTTGACCCCGTAGCTGTTCAGCACGTAGGCGAACTCGACGCCGATCGCGCCGGCGCCGGCGATGATGATGCTCTCCGGCAGGGTGCTGCTGAGGATCTGCTCCTCGTAGGTCACCACCCGGTCGCTGAGCGAGGTGCCGGGCAGCAGGCGGGTGGTGGCGCCGGCCGCGATGATGCAGTGGTCGAAGGTGACGGTGGCGTACCCGCCCGCGGTCAGCGCGACCTGCAGGGTGTGGTCGTCGACGAAGGTGCCGCGGCCGTTGTACTCGTCGATGCCGTTCTTCTTCATCAGGTAGTGGATGCCGGCCACCCGGCCGTCCGCCACCTTGCGGCTGCGCAGGTAGGCCTCGTTGTAGTCGAAGGTCACCTGGCCCTCGACCTTGATGCCGAAGGTCTTGGCCTCGCGGGTGAAGATGGTCGCCAGCTCGGCGTTGCGCAGCAGCGCCTTGGAGGGGATGCAGCCGACGTTCAGGCAGACCCCGCCCCAGTACTTCTCCTCGATCACCGCGGCCTTCAGCCCGAGCTGCGCGGAGCGGACCGCGGCGGTGTAGCCGCCGGGGCCGGCTCCCAGGACAACGACGTCGTAGTGCGTGCTGCTCATGATCCTCGTTCCGGGTAACGGTGATGACAGTGCCGCGACGACTGTATTACCCCGGAGGGCCCTGGTTCTTCCCGGGCCGATCGAGCGGGTTACTTCCCCAGGTGCGCGAGGAAGTCGAGCAGCGCCTCGTTGACCTCGGCAGGACGCTCCTGCTGGGTCCAGTGGCCGCACCCGGGCAGGGTGAGCTGGGCGTGCAGGGCCGGGGCGATCTGCGGCAGGGCGGCCCGCAGCCGGTCCACCCCGCGCAGCGTGGTGACCATGTCGCGCTCGCCCACGATGTAGAGGGCGGGGACCGGGACGCCCAGGCCGCGGAGCGCGGCGAGCAGCTCGTGGTTGCGGTCGATGTTGCGGTACCAGTTCAGCGGGCCGGTGAACGCGTGCGCACCGTGCACCGAGTAGTCCTCGACGAAGACCGCGAGGTCCTCCTCGGTCAGCCAGCCGGGCAGCTCGCGGGGGCGTCCGAGCAGGTCGAGCAGGCTGGCGCCGTCGGGGATCACCCAGGGCCGGGGCTCGCCGGGCCGGTCGCCCGAGCCGCCGGCCAGGATCGACCGCAGGCTGGCCGCCGGATCGGCCGCCAACTCGGCGTCGGCCCGGCCGGGCTGCTGGAAGTAGAGCTGGTAGAAGCCGTCGCCGTAGGTCTCCCGGCTGAGCGCGGTCGGCGACAGGCCGGCCGGGATCGCGGGCGGGGTGCTCAGGCCCGCCACCCCACGGACCAGGTCCGGACGCATGACAGCGGTGAGCCAGGCCACCGGGCCGCCCATGTCGTGGCCGACCAGCACCGCGTCCTCGGCGCCGAGTGCGCGGATCAGCGCGACCACGTCGCCCACCAGGTGCGGCAGGGTGTACGACTCGACCGCCTCGGGGCGGTCGCTGCGCCCGTAACCGCGCTGGTCGGGGGCCACCACCCGGTAGCCGGCGTCGGCGAGCGGCCCGAACTGGTGGCGCCACGAGTACCAGCTCTCCGGGAACCCGTGCAGGAGCAGCACCAGCGGCCCCTCTCCCTGCTCGGCAATGTGCAGGCGCACCCCGTTGACCTCGACGAATCCGTGCTTGACCTGGTCGGTCACGGCCCCTCCTCGGACTGTTGTTACCCGCGCGTACGGGCCCAGCCTCTCCCGGGCGCCACGGGGTCAGCAAGGGGCCCGGAATGCGGAATGCCCGGCGCCCCCTTCCCGCCGTGGTGGCGGGGAGGGGGCGTCGGGTTGGGTGACCCTGGGTCAGCGGGGTCAGCGCTCTCAGATGCTGAGGACCTGGCCCGGGAAGATGACGTCGGGGTTGCTGCCGACGGTCTTGACGTTCTTGCTGTAGAGGGCGTCCACGGTGGTGTGGTGGGCGGCGGCGATGGCGCTGAGGGTGTCGCCGCTCTTGACGGTGTAGCTGCCCGTGCCGGTGTTGGTGCTGGTGACGACCTTGTAGGTCTTGCGGTCGGCCTGGTGCTGCTGCTGCGGGGCGGGCTGGTCGGCCTGCTTGGCCGCCGGGGCCTGCTGCTGCACCGGGGCGGCGGTCTGCTGGACCGGGGCGGCCTGATCCTTGGTCGTGCTGGCAGTGCTGGTGGTGGTGCTGGTGGTGTCGACCTGGGCGGGGGCGCCGCCGGCGGTCAGGCCGGCCTTGACCGAGCAGACCGGCCAGGCGCCGGGACCCTGGTCGGCCAGGACCTTCTCGGCGATCGCGATCTGCTGGGCCTTGGTGGCCAGGTTCGCCTGCGCCGCGTACTGGGTGCCGCCGTAGGCGGCCCAGGTGGAGGAGGTGAACTGCAGACCGCCGTAGAAGCCGTTGCCGGAGTCGATGCTCCAGTTGCCGGTGCTCTCGCACTGCGCGACCGCGTCCCACGTCGAGGCCGGGGCGGCCGAGGCCGAGTTCGCCGCGACGAGGCCCGCCACCGGAAGGGCCAGCATCGCGCCGCCCATGACAGCCATCCGGACCCGGTTGCGCTTCGGCGCAGTGGTGGCGGCGGCAGTGGTGGCGGTGGTCTCGTTGCGGAAAGTCAAAGTGATCCCTCTCGACAAGGTCCCGGTGGGCGCACGGAACCACACCCCCCAGAGGGGCTGCTGGTTCACGGTCCGCGTCCTGCGGACGGACGGCGGCGCGTCCAACGCCTGCCGTACCGTCCCGGCCAGCCGCAGGGAACCCGCACCCCGCCTGAGCGGTGGCGTGTTCCCCGGGCGGTCCCGGGTTGCGCTTGCTGCGCTGACACCGAACGTACGGACCCCCCTGCCCGGTATCAACCATTTCGGGATCCGCCCAGGTCAACCCCCGTTACCCACGGAAACCCGACCCACCGAAATGGTCTGGACCAGCGAAAAATGCGCATCCCTGACACCGCGCACCACCCCCGCTGTGACCGACACCACCACCCACCACCCCCAAAACGTCAACGCATCGCACCGCAGGCACTACGCAACGCCACAATCCGCCCACCCCGTGGCCCCCACCACACACCAACACCCACCGCGGCGGTGCGAGGTCCTGACACCCGTCCATCCTGATTGCCGGCGCCGTCAAGCGTTGACCGCCGTCAGCCCGGCGGGAAGGCCTCTCCGCCAGAGGGCTCGGCCCGGCAACCGCCAGCGGTTCAAGCAGGGATCACGTGTGTGCCTCCAGAAGCTGGTAGAACCGGGGTCGGATGTGGCGGCGGACCACGCGTTTCGGAGGCATCGTGTCGGGACCCGCAGTCGGGCTGTGGCTCTTCGAACCTTGCGCCTTCGAGGACATCCTGGCCGGAGTGGTCCCGTGGTTGGAGACCTTCTGCGAGCCGGTCGAGACCGAGGCCAGTGGCGATCTGGCCTTCTGGGTGCGAGACGCTTCGTCCTTGGGGCTGCAGGACTTCGATCCGATCGGCGTAGGCGGCTTCTTCTTGTCGGAGGACGACTACATGCCGACGGACGACGAGGACTACTCGGCCTTCTCGCCGCCGCCGGTGCAGGGGTTGCTCCTCTGCGCCGGCTGCTCGGCCACCTGACCCTCGCCTTGGCGCGCGGTCTCGGCGCGCTGGTCGACTTCGACGGCGTCCTCGGTTACCCAGTCCCGCGCGATGAGACGCGCGACGAGGCGGACCTCGCCAGGGCCAGGGCATTGGTGGCCTCCCTACCGGGGAAGATCGCGGAGGTCTCCTACGACACAGGCGGCGCTGGCCGCTGGTTCCGGCACGTGGGCGACGTGGAGTTCCTGGCGGCCTGGCTTCGGCATCCTGACTTCCACCTGGTCAAGTAGCCGCCCCGAACGCGGAGGCCACATCGGGGACGCCCGCCGACCCGGATCTCTGAGCAGCACGTCCAAGAGTGCCGTGTTCGATGAGGACGGTTGGATTGATCTTCGTTGCCTCGGTGTGTGGGCGTCGTTATGCCGGTGACGCGTGTGCAGCACTTGAGGAGGAGCAGGCATGGTGGCGGAGGTCAGTCGCCGACGGTTCTTTGCTTGGGCGGGCGCAGGGGTCGCCGTTGCGGCGGCGTTCCGGGCCCCCAACCCGGCGAGCGCGGCCGTGACGGTGCGCATCCGCCCGGAGGTCAAAACGTTGAAGGCAATCGAGTGGGACGCGTACGTCAACGCGGTCAAGGCCCTGCACCGCGCGAGCGACGACCGATACAGCCGGCTGGTGCTCGAGCAGTACAACAACGTCACGCGAGGGCACGGGGTGCCGGCCTACTTCCCATGGCACCGCGAGTACCTGCACCGCTTCCAGCAGGAGCTGCACCTCATCAACCCCCAGGTAACAGTGCCCTACTGGGACTGGACTCGTGATGCCGCAGCGCCCCAGGACTCCGTCGTACTCGGCAACTCCATGTTCGGCGGAAAGGGCGCCCCGAAGACCGGCTGCGTGACTACCGGGCAGTTCGCGAACTGGCAGGCCACCGTACCAACCGAGCACTGCCTCATCAGGACCACCGATCCCAGCATCGGCCCCCTCTGCAGCAGCAAAACGGTCGAGTCCGTCCTGACCCACTCCGCGAGCTACGACCACCTGCGCCAGGCCGTCGAAGGACAGGTCAGCAGCAGCTTTCACACTGCGATCGGCGGCCTGCACGGCGACATGTCGTACATGTACTCGCCCAACGACCCGCTCTACTGGTCGCACATCGCGTTCATGGACCTCCTGTGGGCCGAATGGCAGGCCCGCAACCCTGCGCTCGCCCACACCTACGATGGCGGCAACGGGGTGAGCCCCAGCGACAACCTGCTTCCGTTCAACGTGCGTGTCTCCGACACTTTCGACACCCGCAGCATCCGCTACAGCTATGCCTACCCCCGCTGGTCCGGCGCCGCGTAGACGACACCATTCGCCCAGACGACACCGTCGCAAGTCCCGGAGCTCATGACGGCATCGAGACCTCTGCAATTCTGCGTTGGCTCCTCTCCGACGCTGCCCGAGGCTCCAGACTGTTCGCACCGAAGTGACGACCCGACAGCCCTGAAACATGCGTCCCTGCCGGAGCCGGCCGAGCGTGGACCGTGGCTGCGGCGGGCACGCCCCGGTCACTGAACTACGGTGTCTGGCTATGAACACTGAAGGCTGGTTGGCAGACACCCGGACGTCCTACGACACCGTCGCCACCAGCTATGCGGACCAAGTGCGCGACCTCCTGGACCAAACGCCCTACGAACGCACGGCCCTGACGCTGTTCGCCGAGCTTGTGCAGACCACCGGCAGGGGGCCAGTCGCGGACGTGGGATGCGGGTCGGGGAGGATTGCGGCCTACCTGCGCGACCTGGGCATGGACACGTTCGGGATTGATCTGTCGCCCGCGATGATCGAGGTGGCTCGGCGTGATCATCCCGGCCTACGGTTCGAGGTCGGTTCCATGACGGACCTTGACCTCCCCGACGCCTCGATGGCGGGCCTGGTCGCCTGGTACTCGCTGATACATGTCCCTGACGACGAGATCGGCTCGGTCTTCGCGCACTTCCGGCGAGTGTTGCGGCCCGGTGGTCCGCTGCTACTCAGCTTCCACGTCGGTGATGAGTCGCGGCTGAAGACGGAGGGCTACGGCGGCCACCCGATGAAGACCTACGTCCATCGCCGCCAGCCTGGCCACGTGGCCGCCTGGCTCGACGATGCCGGCTTCGCGGTCGAGGCGCAGATGACGCTCAGCTCAGCTGAGAGCCCGCTCGGAGCCATTCTCTTCGCGCGCCGCCAGTCCGATACCCAGTAGGGCCGTAGCTCGACTCGTTCTTGCAGATCACCGGCATAACCAGGTGCGAGCCCCTGGCCGCGACTTGTCAGGGAGGCGACCCGGGCCAGCGATCACAAGCCACCGACGCTCCGGCCCCGGCCCTCAATGAACCGTACGTCGAGGCGACGCGCACGTTGATCAGAAGTGAGCGGATTCCTCCGCCCGTCCTCCTCGGTGAGAGTCAGGACGACCTGGTCCAAGCGTGCCAAGTTCACGTCGAGCCCGATCGGTTCGGGTGGCTCCGTTCGTGGCCCGTCGATGGGCTCGATCTTGGCTTGGGCGCAGGGCTGTCTCCGGAAATGTCGCTGGTGGATGCCAGAATCCGGGCGTGCCAGACGCTGATTACTTCTTCGCCTTCGACGACCTCGCCGCCCTGGCCGTGATCGAGGCCGGAGGCCCGTCCTTTGTCGGGCTGGACGTGATCTTCCTCAAGGACATCGATCCGGTCGACGCCATCGCCCAGCTCGAGGCGGTCATGACGAACTGCAGCTATGAAGAGGCCTGCCAGCGGCCGGGGGTGGGCCAGTTGCTGTCGTCCGAGGACGTGGACAGTCCGTTCGTGCTGACCGTGTCGGACACGCTGTTCGATGTACTGGCCTCTGCCAGCCGGGACAGCATCGTGGCCGCGGCCGAGGCGTGGACTTCGGGCGGCGGGGTGGTCGGACTCGATACCGCGACAGCAACGGTGATCGTGGAGGCACTGGTCGGCCTGGCCAAGCGTGCTCGCTTCGCCGACCTGCGGCTGTATTGCTGGTGGACGCTGTGACGGGTCACTCCTGCGGGGAGCGGTCATCCGCCGGCAGCTCGAGGCAGGCCCGGGTTCGGTAGGAGCCGCCGGTGAGGGTGAGCCCTCGCTGCGGTGGGCCTGGCGGTCGATCATCGCGATGGCGACTGAATCGTCGGACGGTCAGGTGTGGCCGCCCCGTGCCCGGGCAGCCCGAGCAGGATCTCCCTTCCCCGCAAACGTCGGCCCACACGACTTTCCCCTCACCCTGAAGCGGCACCGGAACGGGCGGTCCAACGGCTTCGCCGACTCCCTCCAGGGGAGGCCGACGCCCTCTACGAGCTCCCTCGCGGCGTGACGCCGGTGGCTGGCGGCGCGGCTGCCGTAGTTCCTGTCCACGTCGCTCGCCGGTTCAAGAGCGCCAGTCAGACGTGAACAGCGTGGACTTGGGTCGCCGACAGGTGGAGTTCGTACGGCAGGCAGCAGTCGGAGGAAAGGGTGGCTACGAGGGTCCCGCAGACACACAGTTGGTTCATGCCGCCGTACGGGGTCGCTCCGCAGCAGGCGGCGGAAACGTGCCGCAGTGACAGCCCGCGCGCGTCGTCCGGGTTGACGACGATGTTGCCCCTGGGGCCCAGCGACATCAACGGCTTGCCGTCTGCGTTGTAGTGACTGCCGTGACGCGGCATGACCGGCCCGTGTATGTCGGTGGCTACCAGGGGTGCGCCGTACGGCTCCGTCTCGATCGCGTAGTGCCCCGATGGCACGGTTGCCGGCGACGGACCGGGTACGTCGGCGTCCCACCATGCGTAGTACGGCGCCTCCGGTACTGCCGGGAGCCGCGTGACCGGTCCCGTCACCGGGGCGCCGCACGTGGCACAGACGAACATCACCGCTCTGGTCTCGGCACCTGAGTCGGTGTCGTCGGCTGTCGGGTCGGTCTGTCCGCGGCCCGTCTCGCTGTTGCTCTGTCCCTGGTCCTGTAGTTCCTGCATGTGCTGACCGTATGCGGCACGTTCCATGGCGCGGTGTGGTGGGTGTTGGCGTGTGGTGGGGGCCACGGGGCGGGCGGATTGTGGCGTTGCGTAGTGCCTGCGGTGCGATGCGTTGACGTTTTGGGGGTGGTGGGTGGTGGTGTCG
>NZ_JBHYKG010000201.1:0-15573 GCF_042741245.1 Kitasatospora sp. NPDC058965 | reverse complement strand
CCGCACGGTCGGCGGGGCCCCGGTCTCACCGCCGCTCGCGGGCCGGGGCGGTCGAGCCGCGCACCACCAGCTCGGGCTCGAAGAGCAACTCGTCGTGCGTCACCCGGACGCCGGAGATCTCGCCCGCCAGCAGGTCCACCACGGCCCGGCCCATCGCGTCGATCGGCTGGCGCACCGTGGTCAGCGGCGGGTCGGTGCACATCATGAACGAGGAGTCGTCGTAGCCGACCACTGACACGTCCTCCGGCACCGAGAGGCCGGCCCGGCGCACCGCGCGCACCGCGCCGAGGGCCAGCGGGTCGCTGGCGCAGATCAGGCCGGTCACGCCCTGGCGCAGCAGCCGGGCGGTCGCGGCCTGCCCGCCCTCCAGGCCGAACAGCGCCCGCTCGATGTGCTGGTCGGGCAGGTCGAGGCCGTACCGCGCCATGGCGACCCGGGCGGCGTCCAGCTTGCGCTGGGAGGGGACGTGGTCGGACGGGCCGAGCACCAGGCCGATCCTGGTGTGCCCCAACTGCCGCAGGTGGCCCAGGGCCTGCTCGGTGGCGACGGCGTCGTCGCAGGAGACCTGGCAGAAGTCCAGGTCGTCGATGGCGGCGTTGAGCAGCACGGTGGGCAGGCCGCGCTCGGCCAGCCGTGCGTAGTGCTCGTGCGGGGCGTCGGCCTGGGCGTACAGGCCGCCGAAGAAGACCACCCCGGAGACCTGCTGCGCGAGCAGGAAGTCGACGTAGTCCGCCTCGGAGACGCCGCCCGCGGTCTGCGTGCACAGGACCGGGGTGAGGCCCTGGCCGGCGAGTGCGCCGCCGACCGCCTCGGCGAACGCCGGGAAGATCGGATTGCTCAGCTCGGGCAGGACCAGCCCCACCAGTCGGGCGCGTTCGCCGCGCAGCTGGGTGGGTCGTTCGTACCCGAGCACGTCCAGTGCGGTGAGCACTGCTTCTCTGGTCGATTCGGAGACGCCCGGCTTCTCGTTCAGCACCCGGCTGACGGTTGCCTCGCTCACCCCGACCTTCTTGGCCACCTCGGCAAGTCGTCGTGTCATGGCAGGAGTGTACGCCTATTGGCGCAAAGATTTGCGTCCTGTTGCAAACTCGCGCCGAGAGCTGGCGCGGCGCTTGCGTTTGACGCGACGTCGACAGCGGGCCCCGTCGGCCGCCGACGGGCAGGTCCGGCGGGTGTCGTGGGGTGTCCGCCGCCCCGGGGATTCGGCCCCAGTTCTACGTCTGACCAGCGGTGATGGCGCGGGGTGGCGCGACGCCGGCCGGGTCCGGGCGCCGGGGTCGCGGGCCGCTTCGGAGGCGATGTCTTCTTGCGCAAGATCACCGAGTTCTTGCCTTCGTGGTCGCCCGGACCGGCCGGTGCCCTGTCCGCGCGCTGGAAGTCCGCGGAAAGGGCTGCTGGCCAGCGCGATTGAGGCGGTCCAGCAGACCCGGACCCTGCGGGAACGGCCGTGCTTCGGACGGGTTGACTGCCACTCAGCTCCTGATGCGGCCTCACCGCCAGAGCCTTGCTCGGGTAATTGCAGCCATCTGCCAGGATCTAACAATCTTGTCCAAACATATTGCGGACAGATGAGCGGCACGTTACGTTCCTGGCGCACAGGCAACGAGCTGCGCTCCGCCCTGTCCGTCCCGTCCCGCCGGGGGAGCCGTCAATTCGGCGCCCTCCCCTGCACCGTGACGTGGCGTCAGGTCGCGCCCGGCACCCCCACCGTTTCCGGCCCTAAGGAACGAGATGTCCACAATGAGACGCAGACTCGGACGCGGCTTGGCCGCAGCGACCTGCACGGCGCTGCTGGCCGGTGCGGCCGCGCTGGCGCCGGCGGCCCTGCCGGCGTTCGCCGCGACGCCGCAGGCGACCGGCGGCAGCGGCGCGAGCCTGCCGTACACGGAGGTCCAGGCGGAGAACTCCGCCACCAACGGCACCGTGATCGGCCCGGACTACACCCAGGGGCACCTGGCCGACGAGGCGTCGGGCCGCAAGGCCGTCACGCTGGCCGGCAACGGGAGCGGACAGTACGTCACCTTCACCACGCCGGTGGCCACCAACTCGATCGACTTCCGCTACTCGATCCCGGACACCTCCGACGGATCGGTGTACTCGGCCCCGCTGTCGCTCTACGTCAACGGCGTCAAGCAGAGCGACTTCTCGCTCACCAACGCCTACAGCTGGTACTACGGCAGCTACCCCTTCACCAACACCCCGGGCAGCAACCAGCACCACTTCTTCGACGAGACCCACCGCCTGTTCTCGCAGACCTATCCCGCCGGGACCACCTTCACCCTGAAGGCCGACTCCGGTGACAACGCCTCCTCCTACACGCTGGACTTCGCGGACTTCGAGAACGTCGGCCCGGCCGCCTCGCAGCCGGCCGGCTCGGTCTCGGTCACCAGCAAGGGCGCCGACGCGACCGGCGCGGGCGACTCGACCGCCGCCTTCAACGCCGCGATCGCCGCGGCCGGCGCCGGCGGCACGGTGTGGATCCCGCCGGGCACCTACAACGTCCCGGGCCACATCGCCGTCAACAACGTCACCGTCGCGGGCGCCGGCATGTGGTACTCGACCGTCACCGGTGCGGCCCCGGGCTTCTACGGCAACTCCGCGCCCAGCCCGAGCACCAACGTGCACCTGCACGACTTCGCGATCTTCGGCAACGTCCAGGAGCGCAATGACAGCGCCCAGGTCAACGGCATCGGCGGCGCGCTGTCCAGCTCGACCGTGTCGAACCTGTGGATCGAGCACGACAAGGTCGGCGCCTGGATGGACGGGCCGATGGACTCGCTGACCTTCTCGGGCATGCGGATCCGCGACACCACCGCCGACGGCATCAACTTCCACGGCGGCGTCACCAACTCCAAGGTGACCAACAGCGACCTGCGCAACACCGGTGACGACGGCATCGCCACCTGGGCCGACTCCGGCCTCGGCGCGGACGCCAACGACACCATCTCGAACAACACCGTGCAGCTGCAGATCCTGGCCAACGGCATCGCGATCTACGGCGGCCACGACAACACCGTGACCGGCAACCTGGTGGTGGACAGCGGCATCGCCCAGGGCGGCGGCATCCACGTCGGCCAGCGGTTCACCTCCACCCCGGTCGGCACCACCACGATCTCGAACAACACGCTGATCCGGGACGGCGACCTCGACCCGAACTGGCAGTTCGGGGTCGGCGCGCTCTGGTTCGACGGCTCGCAGGGCGCCATCACCGGCCCGATCAACGTCAGCAACGCGCTGATCGAGCAGAGCCCGTTCGAGGGCGTGCAGTGGGTCGAGGGCACCGTCAGCGGCGTCAACCTCAACACCGTGACCATCGCCGGCACCGGCACCTTCGCGCTCCAGGAGCAGACCGGCGGCGCCGCGACCTTCACCAACGTCACCGCGACCGGCGTCAACGGGCCGGCCGCCGTGTACAACTGCGAGGGCGGCAACTTCGCCGTCACCGACGGCGGCGGCAACTCCGGGATCTCCGGCACCCCGTACTGCGGGGCCATGCCCACCCCGGTCTACCCGCCGTACCCGGCGAGCGGCGTGACCGTCTCCCCGACCGGGCTCTCCTTCGGCTCGGTGGCGACCGGCGCGACCGGCGCGGCCCAGACGGTGACCGTCTCCAACCCGACCTCGGCCGCGGCCGCCGTCTCCGGGATCTCCACCACCGGCGACTTCGCGCAGACCAACACCTGCGGCAGCAGCATCGCCGCCGGCGGCTCCTGCACCGTGAGCGTCACCTTCAGCCCCACCGCCACCGGCAGCCGCACCGGCAGCCTGACGGTCAACGCCGGCGGCATCACCAACACCGTGGCCCTGTCCGGCACCGGCACCGCCCCCGGCCCGGTGCTCGGCACCGCGCCCGGCAGCCTGAGCTTCGCCGGCACGGTGGTCGGCACCGCCGCGGCGGGCCAGACCGTCACGCTCACCAACTCCGGCACCAGCGCCGCCACCATCAGCTCGGTGGCGACCAGCGGTGACTTCAGCCAGACCAACACCTGCGGCTCGCTCGCGGTCGGCGCCTCCTGCACCGTCAACGTCGGCTTCACCCCGACCGCGGCCGGCTCCCGCACCGGGACCCTGACCGTCACCAGCAACGCCAACAACAGCCCGACCACCGTCGCCCTGACCGGCACCGGCATCGACAGCAGCACCGACCTGGCCGTCGGCCAGCCCGCCTCCGCCAGCTCCAGCAACGGCTCCTACACCCCGGCCAACCTGACCGACACCGACCCCAGCACCTACTGGGAGAGCGCCAACGGCAGCTTCCCGCAGTGGGCGCAGGTCGACCTCGGCCAGAACCGGAGCATCGGCAAGGTCGCGCTGCGGCTGCCCCCCGCCACCGCCTGGGCCGCCCGCACCGAGACGCTCTCCGTGCTCGGCTCCACCGACGGCACCAACTTCACCACCATCGTCGGCTCCACCGGCTACACCTTCGACCCGAACAGCAACAACAACACCGTCACCATCCCGTTCGGCGCCACCACCGCCCGGTACGTGCGGGTGAACGTCACCGCCAACTCCGGCTGGAGCGCCGCCCAGCTCTCCGACTTCGCGGTCTACCCCGCGGGCGGCGGCGGCTCCTCCGCGGCGACGCTGTCGGTCGCCCCGACCTCGCTGGGCTTCGCCGGCCGGGCCACCGGCACGACCAGCCCCGCGCAGTCGGTCACCGTCACCAACACCGGCACGGCCGCGGCCGCCGTCTCCGGGATCTCCACCACCGGTGACTTCGCGCAGACCAACACCTGCGGCAGCAGCATCGCGGCGGGCGCCTCCTGCACCGTCGGCGTGACCTTCACCCCGACCGCCGCCGGCACCCGCACCGGCAGCCTGACCATCAACAGCAACGCCTCCAACGGAGCGGTCTCGGTCGCCCTGACCGGCACCGGCACCAGCACCACGCCGACCAACCTGGCGCTGAACAAGGCGACCAGCGAGTCCAGCCACAACCAGACCTACAGCTCGGCCAACGTCACCGACGGCAACCAGGCCAGCTACTGGGAGAGCGCCAACAACGCCCTGCCGCAGTGGGTCCAGGTCGACCTCGGCTCCGCGCAGAGCGTCGGCCGGGTCGTGCTGACCCTGCCCGCCAGCACCTCCTGGGCCGCCCGCACCCAGACCCTCTCGCTGCTCGGCTCCACCGACGGCAGCACCTTCAGCACCGTGGTCGCCTCGGCCACCTACACCTTCGACCCGAACAGCAACAGCAACACCGTCACCATCACCTTCCCCGCCACCACCCAGCGCTACCTGCGCGCCACCATCACCGCCAACAGCGGCTGGCCGGCCGGACAGCTCTCCGAGTTCCAGATCTTCAACAGCTGACCGGTCGACCACCTGACCGGACGGTGCCGCCGCGGGAGCCTCCCGCGGCGGCACCGTCGCGTTCCGCCCACCTGTGAGAGGCTGCCGGTCGGTGGGAGACGGGTGCGACAACGGGGGCGGGACGATGACCGGCGGGTTCGCGGGTGCGGGGCTGACTGCGGTGGAGACGGCCGGCCACCTGCTGGCGAGGATCAGGCAGGGCAACGCCTACGCCCGGACCAGGAAGAAGCGCTTCCGGCTCGCCTCCTCGGCCCTGCGGCTGCTCACCCTCACCCTGTCTGCCGCCTCCACCGTCATCCTCGGCCTGCAGAACCTGAGCTTCTGGGCCGGCCTGGCCTTCGCCCTGGTGGCCGTGGTCACCCTGCTGGGCGCCGTCGAGTCCTTCTTCAACTGGCGCTCCCGCTGGATCCTGCTGGAGGAGACCCAGTACCGCTTCCGCCGCCTCGCCGACGACCTGGAGTACCTCGTCGCCAGCACCCCGGCCGACGCCCTGACGCACGCCCAGCTCAAGCCGCTCTTCGACGAGTACCAGGCCGTGTGGGCGCAGCTCGGCGAACGCTGGCTGGCGGAGCGCCGGTCGGTGGCCGGGCAGTAGCCGGGTCCGGATCCGGTAGCAGCTGGGTGACGAAGTCGCCACACAGTCCTGCTGGTTGTCGATGGAGGCCGTACGCTACCGAGCTGCGGAGGCAGGTCGGGGACGGCCGGATCGGGTCGTGCGAGTCCTGCCCGGGCACGGAGCCGGGGGTGGCAGATGGTCCAGAGCGCGCCGTCAGGTGCTGGTCCGTGGACGTGGCACCACGAGGACGCCGAGGACAGCTACGAGGAGGCCCTGACGCTCTGCCTGGCCGAGGCGGAGATCAACCAGCACTTCGGTCAGCGCGGTGTCGACGAGCAGCGGGTGAAGGAGGCTGCGCGGGCAGCCGCATTCGTCGGTCAGGCGCTGCGGACCACGCAACGCGAATACCTGGCCTACCGGCGCTCGCTGAGCCAGCTCCAGCGGGTGGGGCTGCGCCTGGCGGCGGCGAGAGCTGCGCGTGTGGTCGACACTCGGATCCGGGTCGGCGTCGGGTTGCTCGCCGGCGTGCCAGTGTGGTTGATCACGAACCTCTGCCTGCACGGGCGCCTGTCGAACCTGCCGCTCGCCGTCTTCGCGGCCGGCGCCCTGGTGAGCTTCGCTTCGTGCCGGTGGGACCCCGGGGCACGCCGCCACTGGGATTCCGTGGCCGCCTGGTGCCACGCATGGTCCGCGCACCACGCTTGCGTCGGGCGGTTGCAGGCCCGGCGCAGGTCCTGGAGCCACGCGTTGACCGAGCAGGCCATGATGCCGCAGCTCCGGGTCCTGGTGAGCCAGTTCCTCGGCCCGGACCAGGAGTCGCTGTTGCTGGTCGGGGGACACGACGGGCTGCGGGACGCGCAGAACCCGAAGTACGTGGTCAGTAGCACCGCAGAGCGGCTGTTGCGGCAGAAGATGGACCAGCTCGACGGGGGCACGATCGCGGTCTGCGGACCGAGGGGCGCCGGCAAGTCCACGCTGCTCCGCTCCTGTTCGTCCCGTCCCGGCGCAGGGCTGGACCTGGACGTCTTCGTCCAGGCGCCGGCGGACTACACCCCGCAGGACTTCCTCCTCACCCTGTTCGGGCGCGTCTGCGAGCGATACCTGGAGATCTACGGGGAGTCCTCCGACGCCGACGTGTTCGCCGTGGCCGCTCGGAGGCGACGCTTCTGGGCCGGGCTGGGCCGGGCCGTCAGGTGGGTCGCCGTTCTGGTGGTGGCCGTGGCGCTGCTCGTCGCCGGCCTGTGGCACCCGTCCCTGTGGGTGTACACCCACGACGTCAAGCCCCGGGTGGTCGACCACGTCGACTCCTGGTGGACCGGCACCGAGCACTGGGCGCTGGCATTCTGGCGGACCCGCCCGTTGCCCGCAGGAGTGCTGCTGGTGGCGACCGGTCTCGCGGTGGCGTCGTACCTCGAGCGCGCTCCCAAGGGCCCGCCCGGCCTCGCCCTGCGCTGCCAGCGGTACCTCTACCGCCTGCGGACGGTGCAGAACTCCAGCACGTCGGTGAACCTGGGCTTCACCGGTGTGCAGGCCCTCACCCTGGGCGGGTCCAGGAGCACCTCGATCGGCTCGCGGCCGCTGACCTACCCCGAACTCGTCTCCGAGTTCCGCGACCTGCTGACCGACATCGCCCGCCGTCACGAGAGCCTGGACGGCGCCCGGGTGGTGATCGCCATCGACGAGCTGGACCGGGTGGGCGACACCAAGCAGGCGCGCAAGTTCCTCGGCGAGATCAAGGCCGTGTTCGGGATCCACAACGTCTACTACCTCATCTCCGTCGCGGAGGACCTCGGCGCGGCGTTCGTCCGCAGGGGACTGCCGCACCGCGACGTCACGGACAGCTCCCTGGACGACCTGCTCCACGTCCCGCCCCGCACACCGGCGGAGTCGAAGGAACTGCTGGCGCTGCGGGCACCCAGCCTCACCCTCCCGTTCGTCCAGCTCCTGCACGCCCTGGCCGGCGGCCTCCCCAGGGACCTGATCCGCTACGCCCGCCGCCTGGTCGAGGTGCACCACTGGACCGAGCGCTCCGAGCGCACGGACCTGGCGCCCGCCATGATCTGCGAGGAACTCAGCGACACCCTGGAAGGGTTCCGGACCCTGATGGCCGGTCAGGAGTGGAGTGCGGCCGGCGGACGCCTGCTGCTCGGGCTCCAGACCCTGATCCAGCAGCTGCGCACCCCCGCGGAGCGGAACAGCCCCGACACCCGAGCACGGATCCGGGAGCTGGCCGACAACCCGAACGCCCTGCTGCCGGGGTCAGCCGGTGCGCCGGACGGGGAGGGCGGCCTCTCCGGGGAGGCGCTGACGTTGTGGCGGGAGGCATCGGCCTGCGCCTACTTCTCGCTGACCCTGCTGGAGGTCTTCGGCGCCCCGGACTTCGAGAGCCGCCGTGCCCTGGCCGCCCTCAAGGGCCGTGACGGCGAGCCGCAGCGCCTGGCGGAGGCCCGGCTCGAACTCGCGGTCTCCCCGCACAGCACCCGGATCATGCTCGACGACATCCGCCTCGCCTGGGAGCTGCCGCTCCGGCTGCCGTGAGTGCCGCGCCGTCGCGACGTGGGGCCGGGGCCGGGGCCGGCCGCCGCAGCCTCCTGCTCCGCGGCCTACCACTTCCCGGCTTACTGCTCCCCGGCCTCCTGATCCCCGGCCGGGAGTTGGTCGCGGCGGCGGGTCAGGTAGGCGGTTTCGGCGGTGTTGCCCGCGAGGGCGATGGCTCGGTCGTAGGCGGCGCGGGCCTCCTGGGGGCGGTTCAGGCGGCGGAGCAGGTCGGCGCGGGTCGCGTGGTACGGGTGGTAGCCGGCCAGCTGGTCGCCGAGGCGGTCGACGGTGGCCAGGGCCAGTTGCGGGCCGTCGAGTTCGGCGACGGCCACGGCCCGGTTGAGGGCGACCACGGGGGAGGGGTCCAGGCGGACCAGCCGGTCGTAGAGGGCGACGATCTGGGACCAGTCGGTGGCGGCCAGGTCGGGGGCGTAGGTGTGGACGGCGTTGATCGCCGCCAGCAGTTGGTAGCGGCCCGGTGCGACCCCGGTGGCCAGCCGCTCGCGGACCAACCGGTGGCCCTCGGCGATCAGTGCCGCGTCCCAGGCCCCGCGGTCCTGGTCGCGCAGGGCGACCAGTTCGCCGTCCGGCGAGACCCGGGCGGTCCGGCGGGCCTCGGTGAGGAGCATCAGCGCCAGCAGGCCGGCCGTCTCGCCGTCCTGCGGCAGCAGCGCGCGGACCAGTCGGGCGAGCCGGACCGCCTCGGCGGTCAGGTCCTGGCGGACCGGATCGGTGTCGGGGCCGCTCGCCAGGTAGCCCTCGTTGAAGACCAGGTAGAGCACGGCGAGGACGCCGGACACCCGGGTCGGCAGGTCCGCCGCGGACGGGACCCGGTAGGGGATCCGGGCCGCCTTGATCTTCGCCTTCGCCCGGGTGATCCGCTGGCCCATCGCGCTCTCCCGGACCAGGAAGGCGCGGGCGATCTCGGCCACGGTCAGCCCGCCGACCAGCCGCAGCGTCAGCGCCACCCGGGCCTCCATCGCGAGGGCGGGGTGGCAGCAGGTGAAGATCAGCCGCAGCCGCTCGTCCTCGACGGGGCCGGGCGGATCGGACGGCTCGGGCGGTTCGGCGTACGACATCTGGGCCTCCAGCTGCTTCGCGTCGCGCTTGGCCTCGCGCCGGACCCGGTCGAGCGCCTTGCGGTGGGCGGTGGTGGTCAGCCAGCCGCCGGGGTTGGGCGGCACGCCGTCGGCCGGCCACCGCTCGACGGCGGTCGCGAACGCCTCGGCCGCCGCGTCCTCGGCGAGGTCGAGGTCGCCGAAGCGCTTGGCCAGCGCGGCGACCACGCGCGCCCACTCCTGCTGGTGGGCGCGCGTGATCGCCGCTCGGACGTCGGTCGGGTTCACAGGATCGGACGGACCTCGATCTTCCGGTGGCAGGCCTTGGACCCCTCGGCCGCCAGCGCCAGCGCCACGTCCAGGTCGGGGGCCTCGATGATCCAGAAGCCGACGAGGTACTCCTTGGTCTCCACGAACGGACCGTCGGTCACGACCGCCTGCGCTCCCCGGTTGTCGACCACCGTGGCGTTGTCGGTCGTCCCGAGGCCGCCGGCGAACACCCAGTGGCCCTCGGCCTGGAGCTTGGCGTTGAACACGTCGATCGCGGCCATCTCCTCGTCGGTGCCGGGGGTGCCGCTGTCGTGGATCACGGAAACCAGGTACTGCATCGCGGGTCATCTCCTACGGTCCGGGGACACCCTGCACGGGCGGCCGCTCACCCCTTCTACGAACACCCCCGCCCGGATCCGACACCGCGGGACGGACGTGTTCGCGGATTCTCCGGCCCGCCCGTGGCGAGCCGTCCGGCACCGACGGTATCCCGCCCGGCCCGCGAACCCGGTCAGCGCGGGCGGCCGCACGATCGGCGGGGCCGATCAGCAGGGCCGGATCCGGGCCCCGCCGCGCCGTCGCCGAGCGACCGGGGGCGCCCCCTCCGGCGCCACGCACCGGGTGGAGCGGTCTCGATTGCTGCCCACCACCCGCCGGACTACGGTGAGGGCGACAGGGCAGGTGATCGTCTTGGCCGACGGATTCGACCGTTCCGACGACCCGGCGGGAGCGTTCCGGTTCGTCGGCCGGGCGCGGGAGCTGGACCTGCTGCTGGCGGCCGCCCGGCACGCGCCCGCGGTGGTGCTGGTCGAGGGGGAGGCGGGGATCGGGAAGTCCCGGCTGGTCCGGGAGGCTGCGGCGGTGCTGGCCCGGGAGGGCCGGTGCGTGCTCACCGGCTACTGCCACCCGCTGCGCGAGCCACTGCCGTACGGGCCGGTGGTGGGTGCCCTGCAGCAGGCCGGGGCGCGGGTGCCGGACGGTGAACTCCCCGCAGCCACCGCCGCGCTCGCCCGGCTGCTGCCCGAGTTGGCGGACCGCCTGCCGCCCGCGCCGCCGCGCCCGGCGGATCCGCAGGCGGACCGGCGGCACCTGCTGCAGGCGGTGCGGGCGTTCATGACGGCGCTGGGGCCGGCGGTGCTGATCGTCGAGGACCTGCACTGGGTGGACGAGGCGACCCGGGACCTGCTGCTGTTCCTGGCGCGTGACCTGCCGGAGCAGCTGTGCCTGGTGCTCACCTACCGGCCGGAGGACCTGCCGGTGGACACCCCGGTGCTGGGCGCGGCCTACCGCCGGCCGCCGGGCACGAGCGGGACGGTGCTGCGGCTGGGCCCGCTCGCCGAGGCCGACGTGGGGGAGCTCGCCTCGCTGGTGCTGGGCGAGCGGGCCGACGCCGCGCTGGTCGCGTCGCTGTACCGGCGCAGTGAGGGTCTGCCGCTGGTGGCGGAGGAGGACCTGATCACCCTGCGGGAGCACCGGCCCGAACCGGACCGGGGCGACGCCGCGCTGCGGCTGCGGGACGCGGACGTGCCCAACGGGTTGCGCGAGGCGGTCACGGAGCGGCTGGTGCGACTGTCCCCGGCGGCCGACGCCGTGGTCGCCGCCGCCGCGGTGCTCGCGGTACCGGCGGCGGAGCAGGTGCTGTCCGAGGTGGCCGGGCTCGGGACCGACGACGGCTCCGCGGGGCTGGTCGAGGCGCTGCAGGCCTCGATCCTGCGCGAACAGGACGACGACCGGTACGCGTTCCGGCACGTGCTGGCGCAGCAGGTCGCCTACCGGCGGCTGCCCGGGCCGACCCGCAGACGGCTGCACGCGAGCGCCGTCCAGGTCCTCGAACGGCAGGACCCGCCACCGCTGGTGCAGATCGCGCACCACACCCTGGCACTCGGCGACCGGCCGGGCTGGCTGGGCCGCGCCGAGCAGGCCGCCGACCAGGCCGTCGGGCTGGGGGACACCGGGACCGCGGCCGACCTGCTCCGCAGACTGCTCCAGGAACCGGACCTCGATCCGCCGGCCCGCTCCCGGGTGGCGCGCCAGCTCGCGCCGATCGCCGCGCACGGCGTCGACTTCGCCGCCGATGCCGAGGCGCTGCGTGCCATCATGCGCGACCGCCGGCTGCCGTCGACGACTCGCGGGGAGATCCGGTTGGCGCTCGGCATGCTGCTGCTGAACCAGGCCGCCGACCGGGCGGGCTTCGACGAGCTGGCCCGGGCGGTCGACGAGCTCGGCGACACCTCACCCGCGGCGGTACCGGCCATGGTGGCGCTGGCCCTGGACGAGTCCGCCGGCCCGGAGCGGGCCGGGAGGTGGATGGACCGGGCCGAACGTGCCGTCCGGGGGTCCGCCGACGTCGAGCTCGTGGCCCGGGTCCGGGCGAGCCACCTCACCCTGCGGGCCTCGAACGGCGACCCCGGGGTGTGGCGCGCGGTCGAGGAGCTGCCGCGGCACGGGCAGGACGTCATGGTGCTGCGTCAGACGGCCCGCGCGCTGTTCAACACCGGTGACTGCGCCATCGACCTCGGCGAGGACCGCCGCGCCGGGGCGCTCGTCGCGGAGAGCCGCGACCTGGGGCGCGCGCACGATTACGCGATCCTGTTGCTCAACGCCGAGGTGGACCTGCTGCGGCTGGATGCCCTGGCCGGTCGCTGGGACCACTTGGCGGAGCGCTTCGCGACCCTGGCGGCCGCGCACCCCGACACCCCCGTCGTCCGCGTCGAGCAGGGCATCTTCCTGGGCCTGCACGCGCTGGCGCAGGGGCGCAGCGAGGAAGCCGTCGAGCACTTCGCCCGGGCGGCGACCGACAGCGCGGGCCAGCTGGCGCTGAGCGTGGCGACCCGGACCTCCACCGGCACCGCCGCGGTCCGGCTGGCGCAGGGGGAGCCCCACGAGGCCTGGGCGGTGGCCCGGCACGCGCTCGCGGTGGTGCGCCGCGCCGAGCGGTGGCCGAAGGCGGCCGGCCTGCTGCCCGTGGCGGTGGCGGCGGCCCTGGGGTGCGGTGAGCGCGGCGCGGCCGAAGAGCTGGTCAGGGAGGCGGACCTGGGGGTCCGGGGCCGCTGCGCCCCGGCGGCCGGTGCGGCGCTGAGTTCGGCCCGCGGGCTCCTCGCGGAGGGCTCGGCCCCGGAGGAGGCAGCCGGAGAGTTCGCCGCGTCCTACCGGATCTGGCAGCGGACGGGCCGGCCGTACCACGCGGCCCGGTCCGCGGAGCTGCTGGCCCGGTCCCTGGCCCGGGTGCGACCCGCGGAGGCCACCGAGGCACTGGCCCGGGCAACCGCCGTCTACACCGAGCTCGACGCGACCGCCGACCTCGCCCGCGCGCGGCAGCTCGAGCAGGTCTCGGGACTGGCCTTGCCGGTGAAGCCGGGTCGGCGCGGCTACGGCAACCGGCTGTCGCCGCGCGAGCGCGAGGTGGCCGAGCTGCTCACCCGTCGCGCCACCAACCAGGAGATCGCCACTGCCCTGTTCCTCTCCCCCCGGACCGTGGAGCACCACGTCGCCAACGTCCTCAAGAAGCTCGGGACCTCGCGCGGCGGCGTCGCCACCGCACTGCGCGAGACCGCGCCGGCGGACTGAACGGGTGTCCGCGGTCGCCGTCTCCGGCGGGGCCTCTTCCACAGCTGACCGTCCGTCGGCCAGTCAGCCAGTCGATTGGCCCGGCGCCCGCCGGATCAGGCCCACAGCCGCGCCGGGTCGTCCAGGATCCGGCGGACCGTCAGCAGCGCGGCGCCCACCACCGGACCGCGCCGGCCCAGGCGCGAGGCGGCGAGCCAGTCGGGCGCCCAGGGCCGGACGGTGACCCGGGCGGCCAGCTCGGCGCGCATCGGCGGCAGCAGCCAGTCGGCCAGCTCGGCGTAGGCCCCGCCGAGCAGCAGGGCGGCGGGGTCGACCAGATTGACGGCGCCGGCCAGCGCGATGCCCAGGGCGGTGCCGGCCTGGTCGAGCGCGCGCAGCGCGGGGGCGTCACCGGCCCGGGCCCGGTCGGCCAGCACCACGACGGGGTCGGGGGTGTCGGCGGCCAGGCCGGCCGCCCGCAGCACGGCCGGCTCGCCGGCGTACTGCTCCAGGCAGCCGCGCGCCCCGCAGCGGCAGCGCGGGCCGTCCGGGTGCACCGGCACGTGGCCGAGCTCGCCGGCGTAGCCGCGGGCGCCGCGGAACAGGCTGCCGTCGACGACCAGCGCGGCGCCGATGCCGGCCTCGGCGGAGAGGTGGACGAAGGTGTCGGCCGCGCCCTGCTGCCAGAGTTCGGCGAGCGCGCCGAGGTTGGCCTCGTTCTCCGCCTCGGGCAGGGTCTGCGCCCGTGGCCAGTGCTCGGCCAGGTCGACCCGGTGCCAGCCGAGGTTGGGCGCGCTCTCCACCACCGCGCCGGGCCCGAGGCCGACCGCGCCGGGCACGGCCAGCACCCGGCCCTCGACCCGCAGGCCGACCGCGGCGGCCTGCGCCTCGACCTCGGCGGCGAGCGCGGCGGCCTCGGCGAGCACGTCGCCGACGGGCCGGCCGGCGTTGGCGGCCGCCACCCGGCGGTGGACCCGCACCTCGCCGCGCAGGTCGGCGACGCAGGCGCTCAGGTGGGTGACGCCGACCTCCAGTCCCAGGCCGGCGGGTCCCTGGTCGGTGACGGACAGGTCCCGGCCGGGCCGGCCGACCCGGCCGCTCGCGGTGGTGCTCGCGGCCTCGACCAGGACGCCGCCGCCGATCAGCTCGTCGACCAGGCTGGAGATCGCGGCCCTGGTCAGGCCGGTGCGGGCGGCGACGTCCGCGCGGGAGAGCGGGCCGTGCGCGTCGACCGTGCCGAGCACCAGCGCGAGGTTCTGGTGCCGCATCGTTTGCTGCGACGCCGGTGCCGGTACCGCAGTCGTCCCGCTCCGCACGTGTCCGCCTTCCGGGTCAGTCGGTTGCGCCGGCCTGCAGGTCGGCCGCCCGGTGCAGCGTAGCCGTGATCCGGTCCAGGGCCGCGTCGTCGCGGGGCAGCGGGTCGAGCAGCGGGCCTTCGGCGGTGCGCCAGCGCCGGGCGACGGCGTCGGCCGGCTCGCCGGTCAGCAGGGCGGCGGCCTGGGCGGCGGCCCCGAGGGCGACCAGTTGGTCGGCGTCGGGCACCCGCACCGGGCGGCCGGAGAGCCGCAGCACGGTCTGCTGCCAGGCGCGGCCGCGCGCGCCGCCGCCGATCAGCAGCAGCGGCCGGTCCGGGCCCGGCAGCTCGCCGCCGGCCCGCAGCACGGCGTCGAGCGCGGTGAGCAGGGCGTGCGCCGCGCCGTCGTAGGCGGCCTGGAGCAGTTGGCCGGGCGTGGTGTCGTGGCGCAGGCCGTGCACCAGGCCGGTGGCGGCCGGGAGGTTCGGGGTGCGCTCGCCGTCCAGGTAGGGGAGCACCACCGCGCTGCCGCCGGGTTCGACGGCCTCCCGGTCGAGGCTGAGCAGTCCGGCGATCCGGTCGACCGCCAGCGTGCAGTTGAGGGTGCAGGCGAGCGGGAGCCAGTGGCCGAGGCCGTCGGCGAACCCCGCGACGGTGCCGCTCGGGTCCGCCGGGCGGCTGCGGCCGACGGCGTAGACGGTGCCGGAGGTGCCGAGGCTGACGACGGGTTGGCCGGGCAGCAGGCCGAGGCCGATCGCGGCGGCCATGTTGTCGCCGGTGCCGGTGGCGACCGGGATGCCGGTCCGCAGCGCGGTGCCGGCCCGGACGGTACCGGCGACGGCACCGGGGGGCAGGACCTCGGGCAGCAGGGCGGGGGAGAGGCCGATCCGGTCGAGGACGGTGCGGTCGTAGCCGGCCGGGCCCCACCAGCCGGTGCCGGAGGCGTCGCCGCGGTCGGTGGCGGCGCCGCCGGTCAGCCGCTCCGTCAGGTAGTCGCC
>NZ_JBHYKG010000200.1:0-15623 GCF_042741245.1 Kitasatospora sp. NPDC058965 | reverse complement strand
GCTCGGGGTCGGTGCCCCCGCCCTCCGAGTTCCACCGGACCGCCGGGGTCGGGAGCGTCAGTTGTGTCGCAGCGCCACGCGCCGTCGTGCTGCGCGACCCGCGCCCGGGCCACCTGCTCGCCGAGGGCGAAGGTGTCGCGGGAGAGCGCGGTCAGCGGCGGGTGGACGATCCGGGCCAGCAGCGAGTCGTCGAAGCAGACCAGCGAGAGGTCGCGCGGCACCCGCACGCCCATCTCGGTGGCCACCCCGAGGCCGGCCACCGCCATCACGTCGCTGTCGTACACGATCGCGGTCGGCCGCTCCGGCCTGGCCAGCAGCGCCCGGGTGGCGGCGGCCCCCTGCGCGTCGCTGAAGTCGGTCGGCACCGACACCGTCTCGGCCAGGCCGAGCCGCTTGGCCGCGTCGCGCAGCGCCCGGATCCGGCGCCGGGTGTGCTGGAAGGCGGGCAGTCCGGCCAGGTGGGCGATCCGCCGGTGCCCGAGCGCGGCGAGGTACTCGACGACCGAGAGCATCGCCTCCCGGTCGTCCGCCCAGACCGCGGGCAGGCTGCCGTGCCGACCGGGCCCGCCGAGCACCACCGTGGGCATGCCGAGCTCCTCCAGCACCGCGATCCGCGGGTCGCGGACCTGCAGGTCCACCAGGACGTAGCCGTCCACCCGGTGTTCGGAGGTCCAGCGGCGGTAGACCTCGATCTCGGCGGCGGTGTCCTCCACCACCAGCAGTTGCAGGGCGGTCCCGCGGCGGGAGAACTCGGCCTGCAGCCCGGAGAGCAGCTGGGCGAAGAACGGCTCCACCCCGATGGTGCGGGCCGGGCGGGCCAGTACCAGTCCGACCGTGCCGACCCGGGCCCCGCCGAGCACCCGGGCGGCGCTGTGCGGGCGCCAGTTCATCGCCTCCGCGACCTGCAGGATCCGCCGGCGGGTCTCCTCGCTGACCCCGGGGCGCCCGTTCAGCGCGAACGAGACCGCGCCCTTGGAGACCCCCGCCGCGCGGGCGATGTCGTCGATGGTCGGTCTGCCCACGTCTGCTGTCCTCTCTTGACACCCCTGCCGCGCAGGAGCATAGTCCCACCCATTCACTAGAACGGTTTAGTTCGTCCCGTTCCTCCACCGCCCCAGGCCCGTTCTCCCGTTGACGGGGGATCAGTCGGCCGGGCGGTCGCACGCGCACCGCACCCCCGCCCCGTTCCCCACGGAGATCGCCATGCGCACAGTCAGGGCCAACGTCACCCTCGCGGCCCTCGCGTCGCTCACCCTCACCCTCACCGCCTGCGGCGTCGGCGGGAGCGGTTCGGCCGGCGGCGACAAGGCCGTCGCCACCGACCAGCCGCTCAAGGGCAGCATCACCTTCCAGACCTGGTCGCTGAAGAACGACAAGTTCACGCCCTACTTCGACGCCCTGGTCAAGGAGTTCGAGAGCCGTCACCCCGGCACCACGGTCACCTGGGTGGACCAGCCCGGCGACGGCTACACCGACAAGGTGACCAGTCAGGTCACCGGGGGCAGCCTGCCCGACGTGGTCAACCTGCCCCCCGACATCGCCCACTCGGTGGCCAAGGTCGGCGGCCTGCTCGACCTGGCCCGCAACGCGCCCACCCTGACCAAGGACTACGTGCACAGCGGCCTGGCCGCCTACACCTACGCCGACCTGGGCAGCGCCACCTACGGCTTCCCCTGGTACCTGGGCACCGACATCAGCCTGTGGAACAAGGGCATGCTGCAGCGCGACGGCCTGGACCCGGCCAAGCTGCCGAAGACCTTCGACGAGCTGGTCGCCCAGGCCAGGACCATGCACGACCGCTCGGGCGGCAAGGACTACCTGATGAGCCGGCCGCCCGGCCTCTCCGACATCGTCAACTCCGGTACCCCGCTGATGACCGCGGACGGCAAGAAGTTCGCCTTCGCCACCTCGGGCGCGGCCGCCGTGCTGGACAAGTACACCGCCGCCTACGCGGCCGGCTACCTCCCCCCGGACGTGCTGACCAGCACCTACGAGGGCAACTCGGCGCTGTTCAACAAGCAGGTGGTCGCCTGGACCACCGGCGGCGGCAACTACATCACCAGCACCCAGCAGACCAACCCGAGCCTGGTGCCGCAGATCGTCGCCTCCCCCGCGCTGGACACCGCCCCGCTGTACGTGCAGGGCCTGTCGGTCTCGGCGAAGAGCGCGAACCTGCCGCTGGCCCTGGCCTTCGCCGAGTTCGCCACCGACAACGCCCACCAGGCGGCCTTCGTCAAGCTGGCCCCCGGCTTCCTGCCCGGCACCACGGCGGCGGCGAGCGACCCGGCCTACAGCAGGAGCGACGGCACCCCGCAGGGCGACGCCTCGGTCTTCGCCTACCAGGACATGCAGCGGGCGGTGAACTTCACCCCGCCGGTGTGGACCAACGCCATGGACACCTACTTCAACCAGCAGATCGCGCTCGCCATGACGGGCAAGGAGAGCAGCACCGAGGCGCTGCAGCACGCCCAGGACCGCGCCAACCAGCTGCTCGACCAGTGACGTGGGCCGCGTGACCGGCCGGACGCCGCCGCGGTCGCGGCCGCCGCGGGCCCACCACCCGTGCGCGCCCTGGCTGCTGGTCGCGCCGGCCCTGCTCTGGCTGGCCGTCTTCAGCCTCTGGCCCGCCCTGAACACCGGCGTGCTCTCCTTCACCAACGTGCACACCCTGAGCGGCGGGCAGTTCGTCGGCCTGCGCAACTACGCGCTGATGTGGCAGGACCCGCAGCTGCGCGACGCGATCGTCAACACGCTGCTCTTCATGGCGGTCTGCGTCCCGCTGCTGACCCTGCTGCCGCTGCTGCTGGCGCTGCTGGTGCAGCGCACGCTGCCGTTCATGGGCTTCTTCCGGACCGTCTTCTACTTCCCGGTGATCGCCTCCGCCGTGGTGGTGGCGCTGATCTGGCAGTGGATGCTGGACGACCGCGGGCTGGTCAACGGCCTGGGCCGGCAGGCCGGGCTGCTGCACCGGGCGGTGCCGTTCCTCACCGACCGCTGGCTGCTGCTGGCCAGTGCCGTCGCGCTGACCGTCTGGAAGGGGCTGGGCTACTACATGGTGCTCTACCTGTCGGCGCTCGGGAACGTCCGCCGCGAGCTGCACGAGGCCGCCGCGGTGGACGGGGCGGGCGCGGTGCGCCGGTTCCGCTCGGTCACCGTGCCCGGGGTGCGCGGCACCATGGCGCTGGTGTCGGTGCTGATCGCGGTCAGCGCGATGCGGGTGTTCACCGAGCTGTACGTGCTGGGCGGGCGCACCGGCGGGGTGGGCGGCCAGGACGTGTCGCTGGTGATGCTGATCCAGCAGGCCGCGGCCGGCAGCGACGGCCGGATCGGCTACGCCTCGGCGCTCAGCGTGCTGCTATTCGCCCTGACCGTCGGTCCGCTGCTGCTGCTCGCCCGCTGGAACCGGCGGGGTGACCGGTGAGGCGCCGGCCCGGCCGCCGCTCGGCGGTCTTCGACGCGGTCACCCCGCTCGGCCTGACGGTGCGGTACCTGACCCTGCTGCTGGTCCTGGCGGTCACCGTCGGGCCGATGCTCTGGGAGCTGGCCACCTCGCTGAAGGGTGTCGCCGAGGACGTCTACACCGCCACCCCGCGCCTGCTGCCGCAGCACCCGACGCTCGACAACTACGGCCGGGTGGACCGGCTGATCCCGGTCGGGCGGTTCGCGCTCAACTCGGTGCTGGTCGCCCTGCTCGACGTCGCGGGCAACCTGGTCGGCGCGACCCTGGCCGGCTACGCGCTGGCCCGGCTGCCGTTCCGCGGCCGCCGCGCGGTGCTCGCCCTGTTCCTCTCCACCCTGGTGCTGCCGGGCGAGGTGACGATCATCTCCCAGTACCAGACGGTGACCCGGCTGGGCCTGGGCGACTCGCTGCTCGGCGTGGCGCTGCCCGGCATGATCGGCGCGCTGAACGTGCTGCTGATGCGCAACGCGTTCCTGGCCGTGCCGGCCGAGCTGGAGGAGGCGGCGGTCATCGACGGGGCCACCGTGCTGCAGCGGCTGCGGCTGGTCGCGCTGCCCGCCGTCCGGGGCACGCTGAGCGTGATCGCCGTCCTCACCTTCATCGGCGCCTGGGACGACTTCCTGTGGCCGCTGCTGGTGCTGCAGAGCCCCGGCCGGCTGACCCTCACCGTCGGCCTCTCCTACCTGCAGGGCGCCTTCTCCGCCGACCCGCGCACCGTCGCGGCCGGCGCCGTGATCGCCCTGCTTCCCGTGCTCGCCCTCTTCGTCGCGCTGCAGCGGTACTTCTTCCGCGGCGTGGGCGAAGGCGCCGTCAAGGGCTGAGCGACCGACCCGACCGGAGACCTGGATGACCCACGCGACGGGGACCGCCCCCCGGTTCGGCGTCAACTACACGCCCAGCCGCGGCTGGTTCCACCACTGGCTGGACTTCGACCTCGACCCGGTGCGCCGCGACCTGGACGCCGTCGCCGCGCTCGGCCTGGACCACCTGCGGGTCTTCCCGCTCTGGCCGCTCTTCCAGCCCAACCGCACGCTGATCCGCCCGCGCGCCGTCGAGCAGTTGGCCGCGCTGGTGGACGCGGCCGGCGAGCGCGACCTGGACGTCGCGGTGGACGGCCTGCAGGGCCACCTGTCCAGCTTCGACTTCCTGCCCGCCTGGACCACCAGCTGGCACCGGCGCAACCTCTTCACCGATCCCGAGGTGGTCGCGGCGCAGGCCGCCTACCTGGAGACGCTGGCCGCCGCGCTGGCCGGGCGGGCCAACTTCCTCGGCCTGACCGTGGGCAACGAGGTCAACCAGTTCTCCGGCGACCCGCACCCCTCCCCGGACCGCGTCTCCCCCGACGGCGCCGCGGACTGGCTGACCCGGCTGCTGGCCGCCTGCGAGCGCGGCGCGCCGGGGCGGCTGCACCTGCACGCCTCCTACGACGCCGCGTTCTACCAGGACGACCACCCGTTCACCCCGGCGCACTCGGCCCGGCTCGGCGCGGTGACGGCGGTGCACTCCTGGGTCTTCAACGGCACCGCCCAGCGCTACGGCCCCGACGCGGTGGCCACCGTGCAGCACGCCGCGTACCTGGTCGAGCTGGCCAAGGCCTGGGCGCACGACCCGCACCGCCCGGTCTGGCTGCAGGAGGTCGGCGCCCCGGCCCCGCACATCGCCCCCGGCCGGGCCGCCGCCTTCACCCGCGCCACGGTGGCCGCCGCGCTGGACTGCCCCGACCTGTGGGGCGTCACCTGGTGGTGCTCGCACGACGTGGACCGCGCGCTCGCCGACTTCCCCGACCTGGAGTACACCCTGGGCCTGCTGACCAACGACCAGCGGGTCAAGCCGGCCGGTCGGGCGCTGGCCGAGGCGGTGGCCGCCGCCCGGGAGCGGTGGCGCCCGCCCGCGCCGCGGCGCACGGCGCTGGTGCTGGACCTGCCGGACGCCGCGCCCGAGCGGTCCGGCTGCGCCCCCGGCGGCGCCTTCTTCGAGGCCTTCATGCGGCTGGCCGCGGACGGCGCCCGCCCGACCGTGCTGCTGGCCGGGCGGGTGGCGGACCGTTCGGGCCTGGCCGCGCGGGGTATCACCGAGATCGTCACCCTCGACGACCTGACCTGACGGACCGCCGGCAGGCCCGACGGACCACCAGAAAGGGAGAGTGCCCATGCACGACGACCGCACCCTGGTCGAAGCCCGGCTCAAGCGCGTGCTGGAGGAGCGCATCCGGCCCGCGGTGTACCCGGAGTCGGTGCCGCTGTCGGTCGGCAGCTGGACCGCGCCCGGAGAGCCGGTCCCGGTGGCCGAGGGGCTGGCCGCGCCGCGCACCCCGATCGCGGTCGGCGACCGCTGGGGCGCACCCTGGAGCACCAGTTGGCTGACGGTGGCCGGCACCGTGCCGGCGGCGTGGGCCGGGCGGTGCGTGGAGGCGCTGATCGACCTCGGGTTCGACCGGAACATGCCCGGCTTCCAGTGCGAGGGCCTGGTCTACCGGCCGGACGGCACCCCGGTGAAGGGGCTGAACCCGAACAACCAGTGGGTCCGGATCGCCGAGCACGCGACCGGCGGCGAGCAGGTGCTGCTGCACGTGGAGGCCGCGGCCAATCCGGTGATCCTCGACTACCACCCCTTCCTGCCCACCGACCTCGGCGACCGGGCGACCGCCGGCAGCGAGCCGCAGTACCGGCTGGCCCGGATGGACCTGGCCGTCTTCGACCGCACGGTCTGGGAGCTGGTGCTCGACCTGGAGGTGGTCGGCGAGCTGATGGCCGAGCTGCCGGTGGACGGGGCCCGCCGGTGGGAGCTGCTGCGCGCGGTGGAGCGGGCGCTGGACGCCGTCGACCTGCAGGACGTCAACGCCACCGCGGCCGCCGCGCGCACCGAACTGGCCGGCGTGCTGGCCGCTGCGGCCGCCCCGTCGGCGCACCGGATCAGCGCGGTCGGCCACGCGCACATCGACTCCGCCTGGCTCTGGCCGCTGCGCGAGACGGTCCGCAAGGTGGCCCGCACCACCGCGAACATGACCGCGCTGCTGGCCGACCACCCCGAGTTCGTCTACACCATGTCGCAGGCCCAGCAGTACGCCTGGCTCAAGGAGCACCGCCCCGAGGTGTACGCGAAGGTCAAGCAGGCGGTGGCCGAGGGACGGTTCGTGCCGGCCGGCGGCATGTGGGTGGAGTCGGACACCAACATGCCCGGCTCGGAGGCGATGGCCCGTCAGTTCGTGCACGGCAAGCGTTTCTTCCTGGCGGAGTTCGGGATCGAGAACCAGGAGGCCTGGCTGCCGGACACCTTCGGCTTCACCGGCGGCCTGCCGCAGATCATCAAGGCGGCCGGCTCCCGCTGGCTGCTCACCCAGAAGATCTCCTGGAGCCAGGTCAACTCCTTCCCGCACCACACCTTCTGGTGGGAGGGCATCGACGGCACCCGGATCTACACCCACTTCCCGCCGGTCGACACCTACAACTGCTCGATGAAGGGCGCCGAGCTCGCCCACGCCGTCCGCAACTTCAAGGAGAAGGGGCGGGCCACCCGGTCGCTGGCGCCGACCGGGTGGGGCGACGGCGGGGGCGGCACCACCCGGGAGATGATCGGCCGGGCGGCCCGGCTGCGCAGCCTGGAGGGTTCGGCCGCGGTCCGGTGGGAGACCCCGGCCGCGTTCTTCACCGCGGCGCAGGCGGAGTACCCCGAGCCGCCGGTCTGGGTGGGCGAGCTCTACCTGGAGCTGCACCGCGCGACGCTGACCAGCCAGGCGCGGACCAAGCAGGGCAACCGGCAGTGCGAGAACCTGCTGCGGGAGGCCGAGCTGTGGGCGGCGACGGCGGCCGTGCGGACCGGGGCGCCCTACCCGTACGCCGCGCTGGACCGGCTCTGGAAGACCGTGCTGCTGCACCAGTTCCACGACATCCTGCCCGGCTCCTCGATCGCCTGGGTGCACCGGGAGGCCGAGGCGACCTACGCCGCCGTCGCCGCCGAGCTGACCGCGATCGTCGAGGCCGCCCAGCAGGCGCTGGCCGGCGAGGGCGGCACCGAGCTGGTCTTCAACTCGGCGCCGCACCGGCGTTCCGGGGTCGCGGCCGGCGGCGCCGCGCCCGCCGCCGCGCCGGCGGGCGACTGCACGCTGCGGGAGCGGGCGGGCGGCGGCTTCGTGCTCGCCAACGGGCGGCTGCGGGTCGAGCTGGACGGGCGCGCACTGGTGGTCTCCGCCTACGACCTGGCCGCGCGGCGCGAGGCCGTCGCCCCGGGCGCGGCCGCCAACCTGCTGCAGTTGCACCCCGACTTCCCGAACATGTGGGACGCCTGGGACGTCGACCAGTTCTACCGCAACACCGGCACCGACCTGACCGGGGTGGACGAGCTGACCGTGCTCGCCGACAAGCCCGAGGCCGTCGCGGTGCGGGTGGCCCGGTCCTTCGGCTCCTCCACCGTGGTGCAGACCCTCACCCTGGCCGCCGGCGCCGGCCGGCTCGACCTGCTGACCGAGGTGGACTGGCACGAGACGGAGAAGTTCCTCAAGCTCGCCTTCCCGCTCGACCTGCACGCCGACCGGTACGCCGCCGAGAGCCAGTTCGGCCACCAGTACCGGCCCACCCACACCAACACCAGCTGGGAGGCGGCCAAGTTCGAGGCCTGCAACCACCGGTTCACGCACGTCGCGGAACCCGACTGGGGCGTCGCCCTGGTCACCGCCTCGACCTACGGCCACGACGTCACCCGCACCGTGCGCCCCGGGGACGGCGGCACCACCACCACGGTGCGCGCCTCGCTGCTGCGCGCCCCGCGCTTCCCCGACCCGCACACCGACCAGGGCCCGCACGCCTTCCGCCACGCCCTGGTCCCCGGCGCCACGATCGCCGACGCCGTCCGCGAGGGGCACCTGGTCAACCTGCCCGAACGCACCGTGCTCGGCGCCGCCACCGCGGTCGCGCCGCTGGTGGCGGTGGACGGCGAGGAGGTGGTGGCGAGCGCCGTGAAGCTGGCCGACGACGGCAGCGGCGACCTGGTGGTGCGCCTCTACCAGGCCACCGGCACGCGCAGCCGCAGCACGCTGCGGACCGGCCTGCCGGTGGTCTCGGTGCACGCCTGCGACCTGCTCGAACGGCCGCTGCCGGACGGCCACCCCGCGCTGCACGACGGTGCGGTGGAGCTGGCGCTGCGTCCGTTCCAGCTGGTCACCCTCCGGTTCGCCCGGGGCTGACGGGCCGTCGGCTCAGGATCCGCGGGCGATCCACTCGTCCAGCTGCGGGGCCTCGGCCCCGATCGTGGTGGTGGCGCCGTGGCCGGTGTGGACGACGGTCCGCGCCGGCAGCGCCAGCAGCTTCCCGGCGATCGACTCGATGATCGTCGGGAAGTCGGAGAACGACCGGCCGGTGGCCCCCGGCCCGCCCCGGAAGAGCGTGTCGCCGGTGAACACCGACTCCAGGGCCGGGGCGTACAGGCAGATCGCGCCGGGGGCGTGGCCCGGGGTGTGCAGCACCTCCAGCTCGACGCCGGCCACCTGCAGCACCCGGCCGTCGGTGAGGAACCCGTCGGGATCGGTGTCCGGGTGGGTGAGCCGCCACAGCGGCAGGTCGTCGGCGTGCAGCAGCACCGGCGCACCGGTGCGGCGGCCCAGTTCGGGGGCCGCGCCGATGTGGTCGTCGTGCGCGTGGGTGCAGACGACGGCGGTCACCCGCCGGCCCGCCACGGCCCGCTCGATCGCGTCCGCGTCGTGGGCGGCGTCGACGACCAGCACCTCGGTGTCGTCGCCGACCAGCCAGACGTTGTTGTCGACCTCCCAGGTGCCCCCGTCGAGGCTGAACGTGCCGTGCGTGACGAGCTGTTCGACCCGCGCCGTCACAGGATCACCACCGAGCGCAGCACCTCGCCCTTGTGCATCCGGTCGAACGCCTGCTCCACGCCGTCCAGGGCGATGGTCTCGCTGACGAAGGCGTCCAGGTCCAGCCGGCCCTGCAGGTAGAGGTCGATCAGCATCGGGAAGTCCCGGCTGGGCAGGCAGTCGCCGTACCAGGAGGACTTGAGGGCGCCGCCGCGGCCGAACACGTCGAGCAGCGGCAGTTCCAGCGTCATCTCGGGGGTGGGCACGCCGACCAGCACCACCGTGCCGGCCAGGTCGCGGGCGTAGAACGCCTGCCGGTAGGTCTCGGGGCGGCCGACCGCCTCGATCACGACGTCCGCGCCGTTCCCGTCGGTGAGCGCGCGGATCGCCTCGACCACGTCGGCCGAGCCGGCGTCGATCGTGTGGGTCGCGCCCAGCTCCCGGGCCTTGGCGAGCTTGCGCGCGTCCAGGTCGACCGCGATGATCCGGGCCGCACCGGCCAGCCGGGCGCCCAGCACGGCCGCGTTGCCGACGCCGCCGCAGCCGATCACGGCCACCGAGTCGCCGCGTCCGACCGCACCGGTGTTGACCGCGGCGCCGAGGCCGGCCATCACCCCGCAGCCGAGCAGGCCGGCCGCGGCCGGGGAGGCCGCCGGGTCCACCTTGGTGCACTGGCCGGCCGCGACCAGCGTCTTCTCGGCGAACGCGCCGATGCCGAGCGCCGGGGAGAGCTCGGTGCCGTCGGTCAGCGTCATCTTCTGCTTCGCGTTGTGGGTGGCGAAGCAGTACCACGGCCGGCCGCGCCGACAGGCCCGGCAGGTGCCGCACACCGCACGCCAGTTGAGGATCACGAAGTCGCCCGGCGCGACCTCGGTGACGCCCTCGCCGACCGACTCCACCACGCCCGCGGCCTCGTGCCCGAGCAGGAACGGGAACTCGTCGTTGATGCCGCCCTCGCGGTAGTGCAGGTCGGTGTGGCACACCCCGCACGCCTGGATCTTCACCACGGCCTCGCCCGGGCCGGGGTCGGGCACCACGATCGTCTCGATCGAGACGGGCGCGCCCTTCGTGCGGGCGACGACGCCGCGTACCTGCTGGGGCATCTGAGGGTCCTTTCGGCGGTGACGGGGTGTCGGGCCGCTGGTGGCGGTCCATGCCGCACCCTACGTGGCGGGGAGCCCGGCGGGAGGTCGAATCGCCCGCCCGGCCGCCTCGGCCGCCCGCAGCTCGGCCAGGCCCTGGTGGGCGTCCCGCACCAGGTCCGGCATGCCGTACGCGCGGCCGAGCTCGACGGCGCGGTCGAAGCAGTCCCGCGCCTCGGCCCACTCGGCGAAGTGCAGGTGCGCCAGGCCGGTCTGCACCAGGCAGTCCGCGCTGCCGGCGAAGTCCCCCAGGTGCTCGCGGATCCCGAGCGACTCCTCCAGCGCGGCGAAGGCGTCCGCCCGCCGGCCCAGCCCGCGCAGCGTCGAGCCGAGGCTGGCCAGCGCCCCGGCCACGGTCCGCGGGTTGTTGCCGTGACTGCGCCACAGCGCGAGCGCCCGGCGGAAGTGCCGCTCGGAGGCCGCGAGGTCGCCGGTGAGCCGGAACGCCCGGGCCAGCGCGTCCTGGTACGGGGCCTCGCCGAGCTCGTCGCCGGTCAGCCGGTGCAGCCGCAGCGCCTCGCCCGCCAGGGCCAGCGAGCGGTCCGGGTCGAGCTCGGCGAGCGACAGGTTCCCGGTCACGGCCGCCCGGCTGCGGGTGTCGCCGATGCGCTCGAAGGCGGCCAGCGAGGCCCGCAGCGCCTCGATCGCCTGCTCGGTGCGGTCCGCCATGCCGTGGGTGGTACCGATCCGGCGCAGCATCCAGGCTTGACCCACCAGGTCGCCGTGCTCCTCGGCGCTGCGCAGCGCCAGAGCCAGGCAGTCGTCCAGCTCGCGGGTCCACCAGTAGCTGCGCGAGTAGCCCTGCAGCCAGCCGGCCAGCCGCCAGGCGAGGTCGGGCCGCGCGCTGTCAGCGCTCTGCCGGATCACCTCCTTCAGGGTGGGCAGCTCCTGGACGCACCAGCGCAAGGCGTGCTCGGCGTCGCGGAAGGCCGGCAGCGGGGCGGGTGGTGCCTCGCCCAGGCTCGGCGGGTCCTGGATGCCCAGGGTCATGGTCGCGGACGCCGCCTCCAGCGCGGCCGCGTACCAGAGCGCGAGCCGCAGCCGGGCGGCCGCGCGCTGCGGAGCCGGCTCCTCCTCGGCGGCCCGCTCGGCCGCGTACTCGCCGAGCAGGTCGTGGAACCGGTACCGGAACGGGGCCGGGGTCTGCAGCAGGTGACTGTCCGCCAACTGTTCCAGCAGCTCGCCGGTGCGGGCGACCGGCCGCTCCAGCAGCGCGGCGGCCGCCCCCGCACCGATCGTCTGGCCGGGCCACAGCCCGAGCAGCCGGAAGGCCCGGGCCGCCTCCCGGTCGGCCTCCCGGGTGCCGTCGCGCAGGGCGAGGTAGCCGGAGGCGAAGGTGGCCCGGACGGCCAGGTGCCCGGCCGCCAGGCCGTCCAGTCGGCCCTGGCCGTCGTCCAGCAGGCCGGCCAGTGTGCTCAGCGACCAGCTCGGCCGCGCCACCAGCCGGGCGCCCGCGATCCGCAGCGCGAGCGGCAGGCCGGCGCAGGCGGCGAGCAGCCGCAGCGCGCCGTCCGGGTCGCGCTCGACGCGCTCGGGCCCGCACAGCGTGGCGAGGAAGGCGCGCTGGTCCTTGATGTCGAACGGCTCCAGCGGCACCCGGGTGGTCGCGGGCAGGTCGGTGAGCGCGTGGCGGCCGGTGACGAGCACTGCACAACCGGCGCCGCCCGGCAGCAGCGGCAGGACCTGCGCGGCGTCCCGGGCGTTGTCGAGCACCAGGAGCACCCGCCGGTCGGCCAGCGCGGTGCGCAGCAGCGCGGCGCGGTCGTCCAGGTGCTCGGGCATCGACCGGACCGGGCCGCCGTGCTCGCCCGACTGTCCCAGCGCGGCCAGGAACGCGGCGAGCAGGTCCTGCGGGTCGCGGGCGGGTCCGCTGCCGAAGCCGCGCAGGTCCGCGTAGAGCTGACCGTCGGGGAAGAGGTGCTTCGCGTGGCGCGCGGCGTGCACCGCGAGGGCGGTCTTGCCGACGCCTCCCATGCCGGAGACGACCGCCACGCGCGGCACGCCCGCGGGCAGCGGGGTCGCCAGCAGCTCGGCCAGGGCCCGCAGCTCGGCCTGACGGCCGGTGAAGTCGGTGATCCCGGTCGGCAGCTGGGCCTGCGGGACGATCGCGGGGGCGGCCGGCTCCGCCGCCGGCGCCGCGGCGGGGGCCGCCGGGGCCGCCTCCTCGGCGTCGCCGCGCAGCACCTTCTCGTGCACCGTGCGGACGCCGGCGCCGGGTTCGACGCCGAGCTCCGCCACCAGCGCGCGCCGCAGCCGCTGGTAGGTCTCCAGCGCCTCGGAGCGCTGGCCGAGCCGGTGCAGCGCGAGCATCAGCTGGGCGTGGAAGCCCTCGTGCAGCGGGTGCTCCGCCGTCAGCCCCGTCAGCTCGGGCACCAGCCCGGCGGTCCGCCCCAGCCGCAGCTCCGCCTCGATCCGCCACTCGATCGCCTGCACCCGGGCCTCCTGCCACTGCTGGCGCGGCGCCTGGGCCTGGGTCAGGTCCGGCAGCTCGGCCAGCGGGTCGCCGCGCCACAGCGCGAGGGCCGCGGCGGACTCGCGCCGGACCGACTCCCAGTCCTCGCGCAGCAGCGCCTCCCGGGCCCGGCGGACGCTGCGCTCGAAGAGCCCGGTGTCCAGCTCGTCCTCGGTCACCCGCAGCAGGTAGCCGAGCGGCGTGGACAGCAGCCGCTCGCCGTACGGGGCGGCGAGCAGGGCCCGCAGCCGGGCCACCATGTTGTGCAGCGAGGCGGTCGCCGTCGCCGGCGGCCGGTCGCCCCAGAGCGCGGCCTTCAGCCGGTCCACCGGGACCGGCTGGTTGGCCTCCAGCAGCAGCACCGCGAGCAGCGTGCGCACCTTGAGGCCGTTGACGTGTTGGTCCTGGTCGCCGAGACGGACGGCGAGCGGGCCGAGCAGCCCGAAGTGCATGGTTCTTCCCCCACGATCCCCTCACACCGCGTCCCCGATCCGTGCGGTGTGATCACCGGCCACCCTAGCGCCGCCGCACGACGGCCCGGGACCGGTTTTCGCCACCTGCGGTTGGCCCGCCGTTAGGTCGGCGTTGGCCGGGCCGGACAGCATCTGCCCTGCTGACGGCCGTGACACCCGGCCGGCAGGGCACGAACGATGCATCGGAGGACCATGAGCAAGGTCAGGCGCAGACTCGGCAGCGCGATCACCGGTCTGCTGCTCCTGTTGACGGTGGCCCCGGCCGCCACCTCGGCGCACGCCGACGTCGTCACACCGGCGCCGCCGTCGCCCACGGCGTTCGCGGGGGACGCGATCCGGGCGATGACCTGGAACACCTGCGGCGAGGCCGGCGGGGTGCGCGGATCGACCGCCTACTGCCCGTTCCGCGACCAGCCGCAGGCCAAGGCGAACGCGATCGCCGCGGCGGTGTCGGGGCGCAACCTCAACGTGGTGCTGCTGCAGGAAGTCTGCTTCACCAAGGCGAGCCCGGCCGACCCGACGCCGACCAACCCCGGCAAGAGCGAGGTCGACCTGGTGCAGGACGCGCTGGGCGCGGGCTGGACCTTCGTCGGGGCCGAGGGGATGCGCCCGGCCGCCAGCGGGTACGACGGCAAGCCGCACTCGTACTGCCGGGCGGGCCTGCCGGGGACGACCGGCATCGCCATCGGGGTCAAGGGCACGGTCAACCCGGCCGACGTGGCGTCGAGCCTGCTGCCCGGCGTCACCGGCGGCAAGACCGAGCCGGTCCTCTGCCTGAAGCCGGTCGGCTGGACCACGCACGTCTGCGACGCCCACCTGAGCAACGACCCGGGCGACGACTACCAGGCCGAGGTGACGGCGCTGACCGCCACCGTCCAGGCCGCCTCCCCCATGGTCCTGGGCGGCGACTTCAACACCTCCGTGCCCAGCAAACTGAGCGCGCTGTACAGCAGTTTCCCCGAGTGCGACCAGCAGGCGTTCTTCCCGGGCGACCAGGTCAACCAGCCCACCGAGGACAGCTTCACCAGTCCGAACACCGTCCCCGGTCAGGGCGGCACGCTCTACGCGGCCCCGGGCGGCGCGCACCAGCTGACCAAGATCGACTACCTGTTCAGCAGTGCGGGCTTCAGCACCTGCGACGTCTGGTCGCAGCTGGCCGACCACAGCGACAACTACGCCACCGGCGGCCCGCCGACCGGCTTCTCCGACCACGCGCCCTTGGTCGGCACGGTCCGCGGCCGCGCGGCGCTCGCCTGGAACCTCGCCGATCCCCAGGGGTCGACGGCGGCCGACGCCTCCGGCAACGGCCACCCGGGCACCCTGGCCGGGAACGCCGCACTCGCGGGCGGCCGGGCGACGTTCGCCGGTACCGGCACGGTCAGCGCCGACCGGCCGGTCGTGGAGACCTCCAAGAGCCTGACGGTCTCCGCCTGGGTGAACCTCGACGCCGGTGCACCCAGCGGCGCGGCGGTGAGCGTGGACGGCGACCGGACCAGCGGCTTCGGCCTCTGGTACAACAAGGGCGACAACACCTGGCGCTTCAGCATGCAGAAGGTGGACGCCGACGGCTGGAACCCCGACCAGGTGATCGCCCCGGCCACCGGCCAGTTCGTCCCGCAGCCCGGCACCTGGACCCACCTGCTCGGCACCTTCGACGCCGGCACCGGCACTATGAGCCTGTACGTCAACGGCACGGCGGCCGGCAGCACGGCCCGCACCGGCAACTGGAACGCCGACGGCTCCCTGGTGGTCGGCCGGGACAAGAACGACGGCAACCCGGACGACTTCTGGCACGGCTCGATCGCCGACGTCGAGGTGTACGACTACCCGTTCACGGCGGCCGGCGCGGCCGCGCTCGCGGGGGCCCGGCCGCAGCTGCCGACCGGCCCGCACACCGTGCCCGACTCGGCCAACCCGGCCGGGCCCGGCTGCACCCCGAACGGCGGCTACGGCACCGTCAACTCCCTGACGCCGCAGCTCACGGCGACGGTCGCCGACGCGGACCCGCTGGCAGCGGTCCGGGCCGACTTCGCGATCTGGGACAACACCGACCCGAACCAGCCGCAGCCGATCCTGCTGGGCGGCCCCGGTTCGGCCGGACCCTTCGTCACCGGCGCCGGCACCGTCCAGGTCACCACCCCGACCCTGGTGCACGGTCACGCCTACGGCTGGTACTCCCGCGCCGCGGACGGCGCCGGGCACGTCTCGGCCACCACCGCGGTCTGCCACTTCTACGTGGCCTGACGCACCGTCACGCCGCACCGGAGCGCCCGCTCCCGGCCTGCCCGGCCGGGAG
>NZ_JBHYKG010000199.1:0-15646 GCF_042741245.1 Kitasatospora sp. NPDC058965 | reverse complement strand
ACGCTTGCCTGCGGGCTGACCCTGGCCGGCGCCGGCGCCGCCGGACTGCTCCAGCACGCCACCACCAAGGTGGCTGCGGTGGCCGCTCCGAACGTCGGCGCGCTGCCCACGACCGCCCCCGCCGCCGGACGCGCGGCCGGCCGGGACCCGGGCAAACCGCCGGCCGACGCCCCGGCGCCGGACCGCCACGCGCCCCCGGTGCGGCTGCGCATCCCCCGCATCGGCGTCGACACCGCGGTGACGGACGTTCAGGTCGAGAGCGACGGCCACCTGGCCGCCCCGGCGACCCCGGAGGCGGTCGGCTGGTGGAGCAACGGCCCCGCGCCCGGCGGCGCGGGGAACGCGATCCTGGTCGGCCACGTCGACTCGCTCACCGGTCCGGCGGTCTTCGCCGGACTGTCCGAGCTGCGCCCGGGCGACAGCATCGAGGTGGCCGAGGCCGACGGCGCCACCGTCACCTTCGCCGTCCAGGCCCTGCGCGGCTTCACCAAGGACGACTTCCCCGACGACCTCGTCTACGGCCCGAGCGCCGTCCCGGGCCTGCGGCTGATCACCTGCGGCGGCGCCTACGACCGCGACGCCCACGCGTACCTGTCCAACCTCGTCGTCTTCGCCGCACCGGCAGGCCCGTCCCCGTCCGCCTCCTCCCCCCAGCGGAGTGCCACGTGACCCGTTCCCGACCCGTCCGACGCCGGCTGCTGCCCGTGGCCGCGGTCGGCGTCCTGGGCGCGGGCCTGTTCCTCGCCGGCGGCCTGGCCCTGGCGCCGGCCTCCTCCGACGCCGGCCGACCCGCCCCCGTCCCCGCTGCCCGGGCGGCCGGAACCGTACCCGAGGCGAGCACCTCCGCCGACGCCCTGGCCACCGACATCGCCGGCCTCCAGCAGCACCTGCGCGACCAGCCGGACGACGCACCGGCCCTCGGCACGCTGGGCCTGGACTACGTCCAGCAGGCCAGGAACACCGTGGACCCGTCCTACTACCCCAAGGCCGAGGCCGTCCTCGGCCGGTCGCTGAAGCTGGACGACCGGGAGAACTTCACCGCGATGGCCGGCATGGCCGCGCTGGAGGCGGCCCGGCACAACTTCGCGTCGGCGCTGGACTGGTCGCAGCGGGCCATCGCCGTCACCCCCGACAACGCGACCCTCTACGGGATCCTCGCCGACGCCTACACCCAACTCGGCCGCTACCCGGAGTCCTTCGACGCCGTCCAGCACATGGTCGACCTGCGCCCCGGCACCCCCTCGCTCGCCCGCGCCTCCTACACCTGGGAACTGCGCGGCGACGTCGGCACCGCCACCGCCGACATGCAGCGTGCCCTGGACGACGCCAACACCCCCGCCGACCGCGGCTTCACCCTCTACCACCTGGCCCAACTCGCCTTCGACAACGGCGATCCGAGGACCGCTCTCGCGAAGGCCGAGCAGGGCCTGCGCCTGCTGCCCGGCTCGGCGGACCTGCGCGAGGCGCGGGCCAGGGCCGAGGCGGCCCTCGGCAGCACCGACGCCGCACTCGCGGACTACGCCGGCGCCGTCGCCGCCGTGCCGCAGCCCGCCTACGTGCTGGAACTCGGTGAGCTGCTCCAGTCCCTGGGCCGCACCCAGGACGCCGAGCGGCAGTACCAGGTGTTCCGCAGCGAGGAGAAGCTCTTCACCGACAACGGCGTCGCCCTCGACAGCGACCAGACCCTGTTCGAGGCCGACCACGGCGACCCGGCGAAGGCCCTCACCCTCGGCGAGAACGGCCTGCGCACCCGCCCCTTCCTGGAGATGCACGACGCCTACGCCTGGGCCCTGCACCGCAACGGCCGCGACGCCGAAGCCCTGGAGCAGTCCCAGCAGGCCACCGCCCTGGGCACCCGCAACGCACTGTTCCACTTCCATCAGGGCATGATCGACAAGTCCCTCGGCCGCCTCGATCAGGCCCGGGCCGAACTCCGCCAGGCCCTGGCCGTCAACGACTCCTTCAACCCGCTCCAGGCGCCCGCCGCCCGCGCCGCACTGGCGGAACTCGGCGCCGACCGGTGACGGTGCCGCCGCCCGCCACCACCGCGCCGCCCTGACGGTCGGGCAGGCCTGCGCCGACCGACGCACCATCAGGCTGCGGCCACCCGGATCGTGCCCGCGAGCCGGACCGACCGTCACACCCGCTCGGCTGCACGACCGGTGAGTTTCCAACTGCCACCCATCCGCCCCGGGACGTGCTCCGAATCGGCGATGTGACCAGCAGTGAGGGACCCGCCGACGAACCCGCCGCTGCGCGCCGCCCCCGGCGGGCGCTGCGTGCAGCGGCTGCTGCGGGGATCGGGCTGGCCGGCGCGGCGGCGGCCGTCGGCGCGGGTGAGCTGGTCGCGGCGTTCACCGGACCGGCGAGCGCGCCCGTGATCGCGGTCGGCTCGGCCGCGATCGACCTGACGCCCACCGCCGTGAAGGACTACGCCGTCCGCACCTTCGGCACCGACGACAAGCCGGTGCTGCTCGCCGGGATCTACCTGACGATGGCGGCCCTGGCGGCGCTGGCCGGCCTCCTCGCCGCGCGGCGCCCCGCCCTGGGCGCCGCCGTGATCGTGCTCTTCGGCTGCCTGGGCGGGTGGGCGGCGCTGTCCCGTCCCACGGCGGTGACCACCGACGTCCTTCCCTCGGTCGCCGCCGCCCTGGTGGGCGCGGTGGCGGTGCGGTACCTGGCGCGGCTGCTCCGGCGGGTCACGGTCCGGCCGGCGGAGACCGGCCCCGTGCCGGCCTCCGGCCACGACAGGCGCACCGTGCTGCTGGCCACCGGGGGCACCCTCGCCACGGCCTCGCTGGCGGCCGTGGGCGGACGCCGGCTGGCGGACGCGCGGTACGACGTCTCCACGGCCCGCGCCGCGGTGCGCATTCCGGCGGCCACGACGCACGCCCGGCCGGTACCACCCGCGGCCCGCCCGGCGATCCCCGGCCTGCCCTCCTTCTACACGCCCAACGCCGACTTCTACCGCGTCGACACCGCCCTCACGCTCCCCGAGATCGACCCCCGTGCCTGGTCTCTGCGCGTGCACGGCCTGGTCGACCGCCCGCTGCTCCTCGGCTTCGACGACCTGCTGCGCCGCCCGCTGGAGGAGTTGGACCACACCCTGTCCTGCGTCTCCAACGAGGTCGGCGGGCCCTACGTGGGCACCAGCCGCTGGCTCGGCGCCTCGCTGCCCGCGCTGCTGCGCGAGGCGGGAGTCCGCTCCGGTGCCCAGCAGGTCGTCGGACGGTCCAAGGACGGCATGACCATCGGCACCCCGCTGGACGTGCTGCTCGACGGGCGGACGTCCCTGCTCGCGGTGGCCATGAACGGCGAGACCCTTCCGATTGCCCACGGCTTCCCCTGCCGCACCGTGGTCCCCGGCCTCTACGGCTACACCTCGGCCACCAAGTGGCTGGTCGACCTGGAGGTCACCACCTTCGCCGCGCACGACCCCTACTGGATCGCACGCGGCTGGGACCGCACCGGCACCGTCCGGACCGCCTCCCGGATCGACCTGCCCGCGCCGTTCGCCCGAGTACCGGCCGGCGACGTGACGGTCGCCGGCACCGCCTGGGCCACCCACCGCGGGATCGCCGCGGTGGAGGTCCGGGTCGACGGCGGCGCCTGGGCCGAGGCCCGCCTGGCTGCCGACGCCGACATCGACCTGTGGCGCCAGTGGAGTTACGACTGGACGGGCGCCCGACCCGGCACCCACCGCATCGAGGTCCGCGCGACCGATGCCACCGGCGCCGTGCAGACCGAGGCCCGGGCAACCCCGTTCCCCTCCGGATCGACGGGCTGGCACAGCACCGTCGTGATCGTCACCTGACAGGCCCTCCGGCCCGTTCCCCGAGTCCCGGCTGCGGCACGCCCGCACCCCGAGACGCTTCTCATCACCCAGCAAGGAGCTGTCCGCATGTCCACTACCGCCACCCGCCGCACGTCCCTCGCCACGCTGCTGACCGTGGGAGCCCTGGCCCTCAGCCTCAGCGCCTGCAGCAGCAGCGGCGGCGCCAAGGCCGCAGGCGACGCGATGCCCTCGACCGCGGCCTCCGCGCCCGCGGCACCGAGCAGCGCCCCGTCGATGCCGACGAGCTCCGCCGCAACGAGCGGTCAGCCGTTCGGTGCGGCCTGTTCCGCCGTCCCGGCCACCGGCGCCGGCAGCTTCGCCGGCATGGGGCAGGACCCGGTGGCCACCGCCGCGTCCAACAACCCGCTGCTGTCCACCCTGGTGACCGCCGTCAAGGCCGCCGGCCTGGTGGACACCCTCAACTCCGCCAAGGACATCACCGTCTTCGCCCCGACCAACGACGCCTTCGCGAAGATCCCGAAGGACACCCTGGACAAGGTACTGGCCGACAAGGCCATGCTCACCAAGATCCTGACCTACCACGTCTCGCCGAGCCGCCTGTCGCCCGACCTGCTGGCCGGCAGCCAGAAGAGCCTGGAAGGCGCTCCGCTGAACGTCACCGGCTCGGGCCAGGACTTCACCGTCAACGACACCGCCAAGGTCCTCTGCGGCAACGTGCACACCGCCAACGCCACCGTGTACATCATCGACACCGTCCTGATGCCGCCGACTTCCTGACGTGCCGTCAGCAGGGTGGGCCGCACCGGGGTGCCGATGCGGCCCACCCTGCTGCGCTCACCCGGCACCCGGCACCCGGCAGGAGCGGGACAGGGCGACACTTCACCGGTCTCAGCCGGTGCCTGCCACGTGCGAGGGGTCACCGCCCAGCGCCCGGTAGAGCTCGGTCCAGGCGCGGTCCGTGGCCGTAGCCGGTCTGCCGTCGCAGTAGGCCTTGGTGCCGTTGGCGGTGTAGAAGCGCATCATCGTCAGCACCGACATCGGGTCGGACTTCGTCCCGCCGGTGTAGCGCGTGTCCGGCGCCTGCTGCTGGTGCGGCAGGCAACTCGGTGAGGGCGTGGCCGGTTGGGCGTCGAAGCCGCCCCGGCTGCTGCTGTCGCCGCAACCGGCTGCGAACGAGCAGAGGGCCACGGCGAGGGCGAGGACGGCGGGCGCACGGTGGCGTCGGGGGGCGGTCACGGGCGAACCTCCTGCGGGGGCATAGGCATCGGCTTCGGTTTCGGTTTCGGTTTCACAGGGTGCCGGGGAGGCTGCGGACCACCAGGCCGATGCCGACGGCGACGACGAGCAGGGCCGTCAACAGCGCGGTGTACGGGGTGATGCGGCTGACCGCCCGCAGGAAGGGGCGGTCGGCCGCCCCGGTGAGCGAGTCGCCGAGCCGGACGAACAGCAGCCCGGCGGCCGTCAGGGTGCCTGCCATGCCCAGTCCGTACGCGACCACCAGCCCGGCGCCGAACAGCGTGCGCCCCAGCGCCACCGCGCCCAGCAGCACCACCAGCGCGGAGGGGCTGGGCACCAGACCGCCGGCGATGCCCAGACCGATCAGCCCACGCCTGCCGAGCGGGCGGTCGGACTCGCCGTGCCGGTGGTGGTGGCCGAACAGGCCGTGGCGGTGCGGGTGGTCGTGATCGTGGTGATCGTGGCCGTGCTCGTGCTCGTGGTCATGCGCGTGCGGGTGCTCGTGCTCGTCACCGTGCGCGTGCGGATGCGGGTGGTCGTGGTGGTCGTGATGGCCATCGTGGTCGTGATGGCCGTGGTCCCCGTGGCCCTCCTCGACGGCCGTCGCTCCGGCCAGTACCGGTACGAGCTGCTCCGCGTGGTGGGTCGAGGCGGGGTGGGCGGACCGCCCACCGCGGGCCCGGCGCAGCGCGTCGAGCAGCAGCCCGGCACCGACCAGGGCGACCAGGGCGCCGCTGGTGACGCCGAGCCAGCCGAGGACGAGGTCGCCCGCGAGCGAGGAGAACGCGGTCAGGCACAGCCCGAGCACCAGCACCCCGGCGGTGTGCGTGACCGTGACGGTGGCCCCGACCGTCAGGGCGTCGCGGGTGCTGCCGCGCCGCCCGGCGAGGTAGGCCGCCATGATGGTCTTGCCGTGTCCGGGCAGCAGCGCGTGTCCCGCGCCCAGGACGACGGACAGCAGCACCGCGAGCAGGCCCACCGGCAGCGTCAGGTTCCGCGTCGCGCCCAGGGCGGCGAGCTTTCCGTCGAGCCGGGCGAGCCAGGCGGTGGGCCCGCTGCCGCCCTTGGCGCCGGCCGTGGTCGCGAGCGCCGCGCCGCTGCCGCTGCCCGGCACGGCCGTGAACGCGGCGTGCACGACGCCGCTGGGGCTGTCCAGTTGATCCCGGGGGTAGTCCCGCAACTCCTGCGAGATCGACTGCCGGGGCACGTCACTGTCCAGCAGGCGCACGCCGTCCCCGGTGGCCGTGATCTCGTTCCAGCCCACCCGGGTGGCGTCGCTGCCGGTGGCGACCCGTACCTGCGCCCCGGCTGCGGCGAGCTCCAGCGGGGCATGCAGGCGGCACTCCAGGCGGCTGGTCTGCAGGCCGGCCGAGCCGGGCGCGTACTCGAACTGCGCCGACCCGACGCTCCAGCGCAGGGCCCGGCCGGCCGCGGTCACGTTGAGCCGCTCGGCGCTCTGCGCGCACTGCCGGGCGGCCCAGGCGGCCCGCTCGCCGTCGGTCGCCGTGCCGGTGCTGTCCGGGTGCACCTGGGGTTTCTGCTGCAGGGTGGGGATCTCGGCGGAGTCGGTGACGGACAGCGCCTCGACACGGTCCGGGTACACGGTCAGGCCGGTGTAGTGGTTGACCGAGAAGTTGCCGAGCGGGTGCGCCCCCGCAGCGGGTGCCAGAGCAGCGGTGAGCCACACGGTACCCGCGAGCAGGACGCCGGCTCGGGCGAGGGAGCGGGTGAGGGCCACGGATTGCCTCCGGCGGACTGGCCAGGGAGCTGCGCGCCGGCGGGCCCCCTGACGGGGCGGGCGCCGCGGGTCGTGCATCGGCGACGCCCTGACACCATCCCCGCCCACGGCCGACCGCCCTGACCGCGACACGGCCCCCCGCCCGCACTCACCCGAACGGCCCGCGCCCACCTCACAGCAGGCGCACCGACAGCGCCCCGGAAGCCGTGTCCGAATCTGACAGAGAGACGTCATTGCAGCCACTCCGCCGCGCGAGCAGGATCGTCCATGTGTCCGAATCCGCCCGCAGGGTCGTCATCGCAGCTTTCCCCGGCGTCGAGTTGTTGGACGTCACCGGCCCGGCCGAGGTGTTCTCGGTGGCCTCCCGCCTGCTGCCGTCCGGCAGGCGGGGGTACCGGGTCGAGGTCGCCGCCGCACGTGCGGGCGAGCTGACGACGTCCGCGGGTCTCCGACTGGTGGCCGACCTGAGCCTCGCCGAGGTCCGCGGCAGGGTGGACACGCTGCTCGTCCCCGGAGCCATGGAGCTGGCCGCAGGACGGGCCGAGGCTGTGGTCGACCGGGAGATGGTCCAGTGGGTGGTCCGGGCGGCGCCGTCCGCCCGGCGGGTCGCCGGGGTCTGCGCCGGCTCGCACATCCTGGCCGCCGCCGGGCTGCTCGACGGCCTGCCCGCCACCACGCACTGGCTCACCTGCGACCTGCTCGCGGCCCGGCACCCGGCCGTGTCGGTCGATCCGGACCCGATCTTCGTGCGCGCCGGACGGATCTGGACCTGCGCCGGCGTCACCGCCGCGCTGGACCTGGCGCTGGCCATGGTGGCCGAGGACCACGGCCACGCGCTGGCCCTGGAGGTGGCCCGCGCCATGGTGATGTACCTCAAACGGCCGGGCGGGCAGAGCCAGTTCAGCGTGCCACTGGCACAGCAGGAACCCACGGACGACCGGATCGTGCAGCTGCTGCACTGGATCACCGAGCACCTCGCCGAGGACCTTCCGGTGCCGCGCCTGGCCGAGCAGCTCCACCTGAGCGAGCGCCACTTCTCCCGGCTGTTCCGGCGGCACACCGGTCGTACGCCCGTCGCCTACTTGGAAGCCGCGCGCGTGGAGGCCGCGCGCAGGCTGTTGGAGGAGACCGACCGCGGCCTGCCCGACATCGCCGCCGCCAGCGGCCTCGGCTCGGTGGAGTCCATGCACCGGGGCTTCCGGCGCCAACTCGGCGCCAGCCCGGCCGAGTACCGGCGCCGCTTCCGCACCCCGACCGCCACGGCCTGACACCCCGACCACCGATCACACCCACCGATCACGCCCACCGATCACGCCCACCGATCACGCCCACCGATCCCCCGGAGCGCTGCGCCATGTCCCGCACCAAGGTCATACCCCTGCCCGTCCTCGGCCGCAGGAACATCAACGCCTACCTGCTGCTGGGCCGCCGGCCCGTCCTGGTCGACTCCGGAACCCCCGGCAGCGCCCGGACGATCCTCGATCAGGCCGCCCGGCACGGGATCGGCCCCACGGACATCCGCCTGATCGTCATCACCCACGGCCACGTGGACCACTTCGGCTCCGCGGCCGAGCTGCACCGGCTCACCGGCGCGCCCGTCGCCGCCCACGCCGCGGACCTCGAACCCTTCCGCACCGGCCGCGCCCGCGAACCGTACCGCCCCACCGGTGCGTTCGGGCGCGTGCTGATGCGCAACCCCAAACTGCACGTGCCCGTCGAGGCGTTCGAGCCCGACCTCCTCCTCGACGGCGAACTGGACCTGTCCGACCACGGGATCGACGCACGCGTCATGCCCACCCCCGGCCACACCGCCGGCTCCGTCTCCGTCCTGACCGCCGCCGGCGACCTGGTCGCCGGCGACCTCGTCGCGACACCCCTGCTCGGCCTGCTCCCCGGCCGCCCCGGCAACCCGCCCTTCCACGACGACCCACTGCGCAACCTCGCCAGCCTGCGCACGATGCTCGCCCTGAAGCCCACCCGCCTCCACGTGGGCCACGGCACCCCCCTCGACCCGGCCAGGGTGGCCCACTGGGTCACCAAGGAGCAGGCCCGCCTCAACCGCCTCACCACCCGGGGCCGCCTGCCCTTGACGACCTGAGCAGAGCACCTGCCGAAGCACCGGAGCCACGAGCCCTCGTTCCCGGGCCACTTCTGGTCCCGTCGGGCGAAACCGAGCCCCGCCGCACACTCCGGCACAGCTCCGGACCTCGGCGCCCCACCGGCTGGGGCAGATGACTTGACGCCCCCTAGGACGATTGTCCTAGGATTCTCCGTAGGACAATCGTCCTAGGCTGCTGGCGCCGCGGACGGCGCCTCGGAGGGGAGTCGTGGTCGCGTGGCGGGCACCGAGACTCGGGCGCAGATCGTCGACGCTGCGGACCGGCTGTTCTACGAGCACGGGTACGAGCACACGTCCTTCGCGGCGATCGCCGAGGCGGTGCAGATCTCCAGGGGGAACTTCTACTACCACTTCAAGTCCAAGGACCAGATCCTCGACGCGGTGATCGCCGCCCGCCTGGAGCGCACGCGAGGGATGCTGGACTGTTGGACGGCCGGGGAGAGCAACCCGGCCGGGCGGATCCGCCGGTTCGTCGAGATCGTGGTGACCAACCGCGCGGACATCCAGGACCACGGCTGCCCAGTCGGCACCCTGACCAGCGAATTGGCGAAGCTGGACCATCCTGCCCTTGGCGAGGCCAAAGGTCTGTTCGTCCTCTTCCGCAGTTGGCTGGGCGAGCAGTTCGGCGCCCTCGGACAGTACGACCGGGCGGACGAACTGGCCATGCACGTCCTCGCATTCAGCCAGGGCGTGGCCACCTTGGCCCAGGCCTTCCGGGACGAGGACTTCATCCGCCGCGAAGTCGAGCGCATGCTCGCCTGGCTCACCACCGTCACACCGGTCGACAGTGCGACCGAGGGCGACGACTGCAGCGGCACGCAGGCGACCCCCTGACGTTCCGCAATCGATCGAGAGGGATCACATGTTCGTGGTACTGCTGCGTTTCTCTGCCAACCGGGAGGCGGCTCCCCGGCACCTGCCGGGCCACCAGGAGTGGATCGAACAGGGCATGGCCGACGGCGTGTTCCTGTTGGCGGGCAGCATCCAACCGGGCCTGGGCGGCGCGATCGTGGCCCACGGAACCTCCCACCAGGAGCTGGCGGAGCGCGTCGCGGCCGACCCGTTCGTGGCCGAGGACGTCGTCACTGCGGAAATCGTCGAGATAGCGCCGTGGCTGGCCGACGACCGTCTCGCGTTCCTCCTCCGCTGAACACGAAACGACCTGCAGAGCCACAAGGCCCGCTTCCTCCAGCAGTTCTGACCGACAGTCAGAACTGCGCGAACGCAGCGCCGATCCCCGCGCGGTCGGCCCCGCCGCGCAGGTGGGCGAGCAGGAGCAGGCGGGCCTTGTACGGGTCCAGGTGGCCCGCGCCGATCAAACCGCGGGCGAGCAGGTCCTTCTCGGAGCCGGGGAACGCGTAGGTCTCGGTGAGCACGGGGCCGGCCCCGGTGCGGGAGGCGAGGACGACCGGGACGGTGTCGGCGATCCTGGTGAGCGGGTCCACCCAGGCGGCGGGGACGTGGCCGGCGCCGAAGGCCGCGACCACCAGGCCGTCGAACCGGTGCTCCAGACCGTCGAGCAGAGCCCCGTCGTCGCCCAGGGTCGCGGTCACCAGGGCCACCTTGGCGTCCCGGGTGAACGGCAGGCGCACCGGGCCGGGCCGGCGGCGAGCAGCCGTCAGGAGGTGCACCCGTCCCTCGGCGACGTACCCGAGCGGCCCGGCGCCGGGCGAGGCGAACGCCGCGATGCCGGTGCTGTGCACCTTGCGGACGAGGTGGGCGGCGTGCACCGTGTCCGCGAACACCACGACACAGCCCAGGCCCGCAGCCTCCGGACTGGCAGCGGTCTGCACGGCCGCCAGGACGTTCGCCGGCCCGTCGGCCCCGGCGAGCGACGGGTTGCGCATCGCCCCGGTCAGCACCAACGGAGCGGGCCCGCGGTACAGCAGGTCCAGGAGGAACGCCGTCTCCTCCAGCGTGTCGGTGCCCTGCGTCACCACGAAACCGTCCACCCCGGCCGCCGCCCGCTCGGTCAGCAGCACCGCCAGCTCCGCGAGGTCGTCCACCAGCAGCGAGGCGCCGGGCTTCTGCCGGAAGTCGACCACCTCCACCTGCGCCCACCGGTCCAGGCCGGGCACCGCCGCCACCAGGTCCGCCGCCGTCAACTGCGGCACCACACCGCTACCGGCCCCGGGGCCGGGTGTCATGGCGATGGTCCCGCCGAGCGTCACCACGAGGACGGTGGGCAGGTGGGCGTCAGCGCGCACGTGAGGACCTTCCGGTTGCCGATCTGGTGCAGGGTCAGCAGCCTGTCCCGGATCGTCCCCCCGACGCAAGCGACCCGACGAACCCCGGGACGGCGCCGAAGTGCCCAGCCGTGACCAGCCGACCGCGCGACCGTCGGCAGCCCGACCGGCCGCCCGCACAGTGTCCGGCAAACAGGTGGCGCCTCGCTCACGGACGCCTGTCCGGATGCCTGCAGGCCCCAAGGGCGCGGCTCCCAGGGGCTGTCGTGGGGTTGACGGAGCGCTTCTGCGAGCAAGTGCGGGCGCGGCGGATCGGCCGACAACTGTGCCCTGGGGCTTGCGCGGGCGCAGCGGCAAAGGCCCGGGGACCGGTCACAGCTCGACCGAGCGCATGCCGTCCCGCGTCGTGCGCAGCTTGCGGAGCACCTTCGCGACGTGGTGCTCGACGGTCCGCGGCGAGAGGAAGAGCGCAGCGGCGATGTCCCGGTTGGTCGTACCGTCCACCAGCAGCCGCGCCACCTCCAGCTCGCGCGGCGACAGTTCGTCCCCGTAGCCCGCCCGGCCCCGGGACGGCGGGCGCTGCTGACCGGCCCCGCGCAGCAGGTGGCGGCAGCGCGCGGCGTCGCTGACCGCGCCGAGGCGGTCGTGCACCACCGCGGCCTCGGTCAGCCGGGCCGCTGCCTCCGCCGGCCTGGTTCCGACCAGGGCCGCCGCCGCCTGCTCGGCGGCCAGCGCCGCGGCGTAGGGGCGGCCGATGCCGGTCCACTGCGCGCGGGCCCGGTCGAACTCCTCCGCGGCCACGGCCGGCTGCTCCGCCTCGGCGAGCAGGGCCCGGCAGAGGTGCTGCTCGGCGACCGCGCCGGGCGCGTCGAGCCCCTCGACACCGGCCCGGTGGGCGGCGGCCAGGTCCGTGGCCGCCTGGTGCTCCCCGCGGCGCAGGGCGATCTCCACGGCGGTCGGCACCAGACCCATCGCGTAGACCCACTCCTCCTTCGCGGGCAGCAGTCCCAGGTAGTCGTCCACCGTCCGCCACGCCGTGTCGAGGTCGCCCCGCTGGAGGTGCAGGCGGGCCAGCCCGGCGGCCGCGCCCATGGCGTTGACGTTCGTCCTTCCCCTGTCCCGCGCGAGGACCCGGGTGAAGCGCTCGACCGCCCGGGCCGCCCGGCCGCGGGCCGCAGCCGTGATGCCCTCCGCGGTGGCGAGCAGGTCGTCGACGGCCAGCGGCTCGTCGACGTAGTCGGCGAGGAAGGCCGCGTACCTGGTGTCCCAGTCCGTCCACGCGCCCGCGCACCATGAGAGGAGCAGTTCGTACGAGCGGCAGTGCACGACCAAGGCGTGCGCGTGGTGTCGGCGGGCCAGCACCAGCGCCTCCCGGCAGCACTGTGCGGCGAGGGCGTCCTGGCCGAGGCAGATGCCGATCTCGGCTGCGTTCGCCAGCGCCCGGGCGGTGTGCCGCACGACCTCCGGGTCCTCGTCGGTGCGAGGCAGCTCGGCGAGCAGGCCCGCCGCCTCGGGCCGGCCCTGCGCGCCCAGGACCGTGATCCGGTTGGCGGTCACCGAGGCGCGGGCCGCCCGGTCCGGGCTGCCCGCGATGGTGGCTTCGGCCCGTTCCAGCCAGGCGCGCTGCTCGGCCGCCGAGAACCGGCTGGTCTCCCACATCGCCAGCAGCGACATCGCCCGGGCCGCCTGCTCCGGCCGTTCGCCCTCCAACTCCTCGACCGCCCGCTCGATCTCCGTTTCGCCGCTGGGATCCGCGGCCTGGTTGAGCAGGACCAGTCCGAGGTCCAGCCGGATCTCGCCGCGGGTGGCCGTCGGCAGGCCCGGCCCGGCCACGATCCGGCGCAGGGTGGCGATGGTCCGGGTGTACTCGGTGGCGTCCCAGGCGATCCTGGCGAGCGTGAGCGCCGCCCGCGTGTGCAGTTCGACCGGCAGCTCCGGCTCTTCGAGGATCTCGTTGAGCAGCGCCGCCGCCGTGCCCTGGTCCCCGACCGCCACGGCCTGGTCCACCGCGGCCATCGCGTGCCGCAGCCAGCCCTCCGTGTCGCTCAGGGCCCGGGCGTGGTGGGCGATCCGGACGAGCGGCGGCACGGGCAGGGCCTGCAGCACCTCCAAGGCCCGCTCGTGGAGCTGCCGGCGCAGCGGGCCGGGCAGGTTGTCGTAGTGCGCCTGCATCGCCAGCAGGTGCGCGAAGCCGTACCGGTCCGGGCCCAGCTCGCGCACCACGGAGCCGGCCAGCGCGGCCGTCAGGGCGTCCTCCGCGGCGTCCGGCGCGAGTGCGGCGCAGTCGGCGAGCAGCCGCTCGCTCGCGGGGACCGTGAGCACGGCGGCGGCGTTGACCAGCGCGACCGCGTCCGGCGGCAGGCGGTCCACCCGCTCGGCGAAGATCTCCCGGAGACTGCGCGGCACGCCCAGCACGGGCTCTCCGGCCCCCGCGGTCACCGTGAGCAGGTCCTCCTCCATGACGAGCGGCAGTCCCTCGCTGCGCTGCACCAGGATCCCCAGCAACGCCGGGGCCGCCGCCTCGCCGAGCACCGAGCGGGCCATCAGCCGCAGGTCCGCCGCCGACAGGCGGCGCAGCACGATCTCGGCCCCACCGGTTCCGGGCGGGCGCCGGAACGCGGTCCCGAGGATCCGCGAGCCGTCGGCGAGGTCCTCCCCGCGGTAGCTGAGCACCAGGGCCGTGTCGGCGGGCAGGTCGCGGCCCAGCAGCAGCAGGAGCTCCTGGGTGGCCTCGTCCGCCCACTGGACGTCCTCCACGACCAGGACGACCGGCCCGACGGACTCCAACAGCGCCCTGACGCCGCGGGCGACCAGATGGCGGGGGGCCGCGTGCCCGGCCGGCCACGGCGGCGCGCCGGGCGTCGGGGCGGCCAGCAGCTCGGCCGGCAGGACCCCGGAGGCGCCGAGCCCGCCGCCGTCGCCGGGCGGCACCGGCCCGACGCCGCGCAGCGCGTCCACCACCGGCCCGAACGCCAGTGGCTCGCGCAGCGGGTGGCAGGTGCCGACCAGCACCCGGACGCCGTCGTCGCGCAGCACGGCGACGGCCTCCACGACGAGGCGCGACTTCCCGATGCCGGCCTCGCCCTCGATCAGCACGACCGACGGCCGGGCGCGCGCGGCGCCCAGCAGGACGGCCAGCTCCCGGTCCCGTCCGACGAACGCCGGACGGCACACTCCGGGGCCGCCCTCCGTGCCTGCCGACCGCCTCACCATGCGCAGCTCCTCGATTCGGTGCGGGCCGAGGGCCACCACGGGTCAAATCTAGCGTTGACCAGCACTCGGAGCGCCCGGGACCGATGCGGTGGCGCGGACGGTCGGCGTTGTCCGCCCGGACGCCCCGGGCCGCACGCCCCACCCCGCCCCACCTGCGCGCGCTGCGGGACGGGCCTTCTGATCGTCCGAGTGATCGGTAGATCGCTTCTGGATCGAATGATAGATTCGCCGCCTCGGACGACCAGCGGGAGGCAGGCATGTCCAGCGCGACGGAGGACCGCCGGACCAGAATCCTCAGAGCGGTCGAGAACCTGGGCTCCGTGCGCCTGGTGGACCTCGGGCAGCACTTGGGCGTCCCGGTCGTGACCCTCCGTCGGGACGTCGCGGCGCTCGCCGAGGCCGGGCTCGTGCACCGTGCGCACGGCAGCGTGTCGGCCGTGGCGGCCGGTGGCGGTGCGCCCGGGGGCCCCACGATCGGACTGGTCGTGCCCACCGTGCACCAGTACTTCGGCGAGGTCATCGCGGGGGCGCGGACGGCCGCCACGGACGCGGGGGCCACCCTGGTGCTCAGCATCTCCTCCTACGAGGCCGGAGCCGACCGCGCCCAGGCGGACCGGCTGCTCGAGTCGGGTGCCGAGGGCCTGCTCATGACCCCCACCTGGATGCCGGGCGGAAACTCCGACGGCCGGGCGTGGATCGCCGAACTGCCGGTCCCCGTCGTGCTGGTGGAGCGCCGGGCGGCGGCCGGCACACCGGCGTCCAGGCTGGACTCCGTGTATTCGGACCACCACGTCGGCGTCCTGCTGGCCCTGCAGCACCTGGTCGCACGGGGCCACGCGGCGGTGGCCCTGGCCGCCCGCACGGACACCTGGACCGCCCAACGGGTCCGAAGCGGGTACGCCGAGGGCTGCGCGCTCCTCGGCCTGCCGGCCCGGCCGGTGATCGACCTGCCGGGCACGCCGGCCGGTTCCGGGGCGGTGGTGGAGCAGGTCGCCGCCGCGGTCGACGGTGGCACCCGCGCCCTGCTGGTGCACAACGACCAGGACGCCATCCAGCTGCTGCCACTGCTGCGGGCCCGCGGCCTGACCGTCCCCGAGGACCTGGCGGTGATCAGCTACGACGACGTGTTCGCCGCGCTCGGCGCACCCCCGTTGACGGCGGTCGCACCGCCGAAGCAGGCCGTGGGCAGGGCCGCCGTCGAGGTGCTGCTGCGCCGGCTGCGGTCGGGGAGCGCGCTGCCCGTCCACCACCTGGGACTGCTGCCCGAGTTGAAGGTCCGGAGCACCTGCGGCGCGCACCCCGGGCGGACCTGACCACACGTCGACCAGCCGTGCGGCCGGACCGGCCGGCGGTGTCGC
>NZ_JBHYKG010000198.1:0-15741 GCF_042741245.1 Kitasatospora sp. NPDC058965 | reverse complement strand
GACCGATGGTCGCTGAACTCACCGGCCGCCCGCAGCTGCTGCCCCGCCAGGGCTGGCCCGAGCCGGGGCGCCGTTACGGCGCGCCGTGGATCCTGATGTACCACTCGGTGGCCGACGAGGACGAGGACCCGTACCAACTCACCGTCAGTCCCGAGCGGTTCGCCGCCCAGATGCGCTGGCTGGCGGCCCGCGGCTGGCGCGGGGTCAGTGTCCGCGAGCTGCTCGCGGCCCGGGCGGCCGGGCGGCGCGAGCGGCTGGTCGGCCTGACCTTCGACGACGGCTACGCCGACTTCGCCCGGCATGCCGTCCCGGTGCTGGCCGGCTACGGCTTCACCGCGACCGCCTACGTGGTGGCCGACCGGCTCGGCGAGGACAACGGCTGGGACGTGGAGGGGCCGCGCAAAGCGCTGCTGACTGACCGTCAGGTCCGCGAACTCGCCCGCACCGGCTGGGAGATCGGCTCGCACGGACTGACCCACACGGCGCTGCCCGGGGTGTCGGCCGAGCAGCTGCGGGCCGAGGTGCGGGACAGCCGGGCGGCCCTGGAGGAGCTGGTCGGCGGCCGGGTGGCCGGCTTCTGCTACCCGTACGGCGCGGTGGACGAGCCGGCCGCCCGGGCGGTGGCCGCGGCCGGCTACGACTACGCGGTGGCGATCCAGCACTCGGTGCTGGTCGGGCGGTTCGCGCTGCCGCGCTGCTACGTCGGCGACCGGGACGGGGCCTGGCGGCTGCGGGCCAAGCGCGGCCGGCACGGCCTGCGCGACGTGATGACCGAGCTGCGGCGGCGGGGGTCGGCGCGATGAGGGTGCTGCACGTCATCACCGGGCTGGCCGCGGGCGGCGCCGAGCAGCAGCTGCTGCTGACGATCCGGCACCTGCCGCCCGGCATCGCCTGCGAGGTGGCCACGCTGACCAACCCCGGCAGCGTGGCGGCCGCACTGCGGGCCGACGGTGTGCGGGTGCACGAGCTGGGCATGCGCGGCAACCGGGACCTGGCGGTGCTGCCCCGGCTCACCCGGCTGATCCGGCGCGGACGCTACGACGTCGTCCACACCCACCTCTACCGGGCGGGCCTGTACGGCCGGTTGGCGGCGCGGCTGGCCGGGGTGCGGGTGGTGCTGGCCACCGAGCACTCGCTGCACGCCGGCACGATCGAGGGCCGCACGGTCGGCGCCGGGGTGAAGTCGCTCTACCTGGTGGCCGAGCGGCTCGGCAGCACCACGGTGGCGGTCTCCCGGCAGGTGGCCGGCACGCTGGCCGACTGGGGGGTGCCCGAGCAGCGGGTGGCCGTGCTGCCGAACGGCATCGAGGCGCACCGGTTCACCCCGCCCGGCCGTCCGCGCGACCTGCAGCGCGGCCGGGTCCGGTCCGAACTCGGCATCGCTGCCGATGACTTCGTGGTCGGTGCGGTCGGCCGGCTGGTCCCGGGCAAGCGGTTCGAGGTGCTGGTCGAGGCGCTGCGCGAGCTCTCCCCGAAGGTCCGGCTGCTGGTGGTCGGGGACGGCCCGGAGCGGGATCGGCTGGCCCGGACGGCCGGCGGGCGGGCCGTCTTCACCGGCGAACGCGGTGACGTGCCGGCCCTGTTGACCGCGATGGACGTGCTGGCCGCGCCCTCGGTGGAGGAGACCTTCGGGCTCGCGGTGCTGGAGGGGCTGGCGGCCGGGCTGCCGATCCTGCACAGCGGCTGCCCGGCGCTGGAGGAGCTGCCGCCCGAGGCGGCGCCCGGCGCCCGCAAGCTGCCCTCGGTGGCCGGTGCGTACCGCGAGGCCGTGTTCGACCTGGCCACCCGACCGGCGGCCGCGGTGCTCCCGAGCCCGGCCGCGGTGGCGCACTACGACATCGTCCGCACCGCGGCCCGACTGGGCGAGCTCTACCGGGCGTTGGGGCAGGGCCGGGGGCCCGGGCAGTCGGGAGGGCGAGCTGAGCCGGCCCCGTCCGCCCGCTGACGCCGGAGGACTCCGGGCCCCGCGGGCCGGGCGCCGCGGGGCCCGGCCGGCCACCGGCGGGCGGCACCCCGCCATCACGCTGCGGATGTGCGTCCGCAGGAAGTCTGAGTCCTCCCCGGCACCGACCGGGGGACGCATCGGAGGTATGAGATGACCGCTCCACTGAAGAAGGTCCGGTCCGCGGCCGGGCGTTGGTGGCCGCTGGCGGTGGCCGTGCCGCTGGGCGCGGCGGCCGGGGCCGGCTACGCGGTGGCGACGCCGCCGTCCTACGCGGCCAACTCCTACGTGGTGGTGGTCCCGGAGAACAGCACCGAGCCGGGGGTGGCGGTCAACTTCGCCCAGGCGTACGGCCGGCTGGCCGGGCAGCCGCAGGTGCTGGCGCTGGCCGCGGCCGACGCCGGGCGCAGCGGGGCCGAGCTCGCCTCCCTGGTGCACGGGACCACCTCGCCGGACGCGCCGGTGATCGAGATCGACGGCACCGGGCAGCACCCGGGCGACGCGGTGAAGTCCGCCGACGCGGTGGCCAAGGCGCTGATCACCTTCGGCAACACCAGCTCGAAGGAGACCGGGGTCAAGCTGGTCCCGCTGGCGGCCGCCGCCGAGCCGGACCGGCCGAGCACGCCGAGCGGGAAGCTCGACGTGGCGGTGGGCGCCGCGGCCGGGGTGCTGGTCGGGGCACTGGGGATGATGGTCCGGCGCAGGCCCGCCGCGGAGCGCGGTGCGGAGCTCCCGGGGGTGGCCCAGGTGACCGTCCCGCAGCCCAGCGCGGAGCCGGCCGCCGCCGAGTCCGACCCCGCGCCCGAGTCGACCGGGGCCACCAGGGAGCCGGCCGGGAGCAAGAAGTGAGCGCCGTCCACCCCGAACGCGCCACCGCCCAGGTCCCGCCGGCCCGGGCCGGCCGGGGCGCACCGGGCCCCGTGTGGACCAGCGAGGTCCGCACCGAGGACGACGCACTGGTCACCCTGGCCGCCGAGTGGCAGGACCTGGCGGACCGCTGCCCCACCGCGACCCCGTTCCAGTCCGCGGCCTGGCAGGCCTCCTGGTGGCGCGCCTACGGCCGTCCGGGCCGGCTCCGGGTGGTGCTGGTGCGCCGGGACGGGCAGCTGGTCGGGGCCGCGGCGCTGACGGCGCACCGGGGCGGGCGGCTGACCGGACTGGGCGGCGGGCTGATCGACTTCACCGAGGTGCTCCTCGACCGGGAGTGCGCCGAGCAGGCCGCCGCGCAGCTGGCCGCCGCGCTGCCGCTGCACCGTCCCTGGCAGTTGCTGGAACTGCACGAGGTGCGCCCCGGCTCGGCCGCTCACCTGGTGTACGCGGCCTGGACCGGCCGCCGCCACCAGCTGCTGGACTCGGTCTGCCAGCACCTGCCCGCCGTGCCGATGGACGAGCTGCTGGGCCGGCTGCCCGGGCGCACCGCGCAGCGCAGCCGGGCCAAGCAGCGCAAGCTGCTGGAGGCGGGGGTGGCGGCCCGGCGGGTGCCGGTGGAGGAGAGCGCCGCGGCGATGGGCGAGCTGCTGCAGCTGCACGCGCTGCAGTGGGAGAGCCGCACGGTCACCCCGGAGCACGTCAGCGCGCGGTTCGGGCAGCACCTGGCGGAGTCCACCGCGGGCCTGGCCCGGCTCGGCCAGGCGGTGGTCTACCGCTACTACCTGGAGGAGGAGCTGCTGGCCGTGGACCTGCTGCTGCTCTGCCCGTCCTTCGCCGGGCTGTACCTGTACGGCGCGCACCCGAGGCTCCGGGAGCGGATCGACATCGCGGGTCTGCTCTTCGGCACCTCGCTGGAGGTGGCGGTGGGAGCCGGCATCCCGGAGCTGAGCCTGATGCGCGGCGAGGAGCCGTACAAGCAGCGCTGGCGCCCCGAGCGGGAGCGCAACCACCGGCTGCTGCTGGGCCCGCGCCACTTCGCGGGGGGCCTGAGCCTGCGGCTGGCCGTGGTGCGGTCGCGCGCCGCGCTGGCGCCGCGGCTGCGCGAGCCGGCCCGCCGGCTGCGGGCCCTGCTCGGTCGCTGACGGCGGATCACTCCTCCCGCAGCGCCGGGAAGCCGGGCAGCTGCGGGAAGCCGGACGGGAAGCCGGGGAACACCGGCCAGCCCGGGCGCGGCGGGGCCGACGGGGTGGCCGAGGGCGCGGCGGACGGCGGCTCGGGCGCGGTCGAGGGGGTGGCCGACGGGCCGGGGGAGGCGCTCGGCCGCGGTCGGCCCGGGGTCTGCGGCCGCCCGGGGGAGACCGGGGCGGCACCCTGGGAGCCGTTCATCAGCTGCTGGTAGGCCTGGCTGGCGCGGGGGTTGTCGTGGCACTCCCACATGCCGTGCGGGCAGTAGTCGGTCAGTGTCTGGTAGGCGGTGTCGTGGGTGCGCATCCAGTCGACCATCCGGCGGACGAACTCCGGGTTGTCGCCGTTGTGGAACAGGCCCCACTCCGGGTAGGAGACCGGCTTGCCGCGGCGGGCGGCGAACTCCACCTGGTCCTCCAGGCCGTACGGCTCGAGGACGAAGTCGTCGAAGGTGGCGCCGGCCGGCTGGTCGTAGCTGTCGGTGCCGATGATGTCCACCACGTCGTCGCCCGGGTAGCACTTGGTCCAGGCGATCGCGTCCAGCCCGCGGTTCGGGGTGAAGTCGAACCTGAACCGCTGGCCGGGCACCGAGCGCATCACCCCGACGATCCGGCGCCAGTAGGCCTTCCAGGCGGCCGGGTCGGGCTTGCAGCGGCTGCTGTAGGTGATGCCGTTCATCTCCCAGCCGGGCACCAGCACGGTGTCGGCGCCGCCGAGCGCGACCAGCTTGCGGGCGAGCCGGAGGAAGTGCTGGTCGAAGGCGCCCTGGGCGCCCTGGCCGAGCAGCCGGGCCACCTGGTCGTCCGGCAGGTCGCCCTCGTTGGGCACCACCATCGGCACGTTGAGCACCAGGGTCCGGTTGCGGTCGGCCAGCCGCCACTGCGACCACAGGGCGAGCACCTTGGTCTCGCCCTCGACGTCGGCCCAGCTGTTTCCGGCCAGGTAGGTGTGGCCGACCTGCATGTTGGCGTTGCCGAGCCAGTTCTCCATCCGGGCGATCTGCGGGATGTAGTTGTCCCAGGAGCCGACGAAGGCGCCGAACGGGACCTCGTGGCTGGCCATCCGGGTGGCGGGCCGGGGCGCGGCGGAGCGCGGCGCGGGGCTGGGCGGCGCGGTGGCGGCCGGCCCGCGGTCGGCCGTGGTCAGCGGACCGCCGCCGCTCTCCAGGCCGGCGGTGGTGAGCAGCACCAGGGCGGCGGCGGCCAGGGTCAGGCGGCCCAGTCGCATCGTGTCTCCTCCGAGCTCGCCGTGTGCGCGTCCGGACCGAGAGTAATCCGAGCCGCCGTCAGAAAAGCCGAATGTCACTCTAAAGTGGACAATTGTCGCGAGCCTGGTCGAATCCGACGGGACGCGGTCGGGATTCTGATCGATCGTCAGCCGCCGACCCGGCGGTGCACACTCGTCCGGCTCGGCCGTCCGGCCCCCGCCGATTGTCCGGTAATCAGTCCGCACGCTGGACGACCGGCCCCGTCATGCTGACGCCGGACCCTCGGCCAGGTACCCTCCCGAGGTGTCCTGGAAGCCGCTTCGAACTCTGACCCCCCGCTCCGCGCTGCCCGCCGCGGCGGTGCTGCTGGTCCTCGGCGTGGGCGCCGCCGCACACGCCAACCGCCCGGTGCCGTTCGGCGACCAGGTCTCGGCGCCCGGCAACGCCGGCGCCAGCCCGGTCGGCGCGCAGGCCGCCGACCCGGTGACCCCGGACTTCCGGGTGGGCCCGGGCCTGGAGGCCTACGACCCGGCCGACGGCTCGCTGCTCTGGTCCTACCGGCGGGACGGGGCCACCGCCCTGCACGTCTCGGTGCTGGCCCAGAGCGCGGTGGTGGTCTGGGACGACGGCATGATCACCTCGGTCCAGATCACCGACCACGAGGTGCGCTGGCACCGCGCGGTGCCCGGGCTGGCCGACTGGCTGCGCGGCACCGGCGAGCCGGGCGACGACCGGCGCACCGACGCCCAGCGCAAGCAGCTCCAGCTGGAGCGGGCCGCCAGCGCGGTGCAGGCCGTGACCGCCCCCGAGCCCTGGGTGCTGGCCGTCACACCCGGCCTGACCATGGGCTTCCGGGACCGTGACGGGGATCTCAGATTCAACTCCCGCCCGGCGGGCGGCTGCCTCTACGACCCGGCGCGCGCCGTCGCCACCGACTCCACCGTGATGCTGCCGCGCGCCTGCACCGGCACCACCAGCGCCGGGCGCGCGCTGCCGGGCGGCATCACCGGGTTCCGGCTGGACGGGCACGGCTACGTGCTCAATGCCGGCCCCAAGGTGCAGCTCAAGCGGCTCGACGGGCACCGGGTGCGGATCGACGACGGCCCGCTGGTCGGCTCCACCGTCTTCGACACCGACCTGGGCGCCCCGGAGACCCCGTGCCAGAACCCGGCCGCCCCGTTCGCGGCGCTGCACCCGCAGACCGGCTGCCCGGTGCCGGGCGCGGGCTGAGTCCCGGGGCCGGTATTTCCTCCGGGCACCCTCCGGGCGCCCGGTAGACTCGTCCGCATGGCTGCTTCCCTTCTGCATTAGCGCGGCGAACCGCCAGCTCGCCCTGTCCACCGCCGCGTCCCGCCCCAGGAGTACCGACCAGCCATGATTTCCGCCAACGCCCTCGAACTGCGCGCCGGCGCCCGCATCCTCATCGAGTCCGCCAGCTTCCGGATCGCCCCCGGCGACCGGATCGGCCTGGTCGGCCGCAACGGTGCCGGCAAGACCACCCTGACCAAGGTGCTGGCCGGCGAGGGCCTGCCGGCCGGCGGCACCGTGACCCGCTCCGGCGAGGTCGGCTACCTCCCGCAGGACCCGCGCACCGGCGACCTCGACGTGCTGGCCCGCGACCGGATCCTCTCCGCGCGCGGCCTGGACACCGTGCTGAAGAAGATGCGCGAGAACGAGGAGCGGATGGCCAACGGCAAGGGCGCCACCCGCGACAACGCGATGAAGAAGTACGCCCGGCTGGAGACCGAGTTCCTCACCAAGGGCGGCTACGCGGCCGAGGCCGAGGCCGCCACCATCGCGGCCGCGCTGGGCCTGCCGGACCGGATCCTCGGCCAGGAGCTGCACACCCTCTCGGGCGGTCAGCGCCGCCGGGTCGAGCTGGCCCGGATCCTCTTCTCGGACGCCGACATCCTGCTGCTGGACGAGCCCACCAACCACCTCGACGCCGACTCGATCAGCTGGCTGCGGGACTTCCTGAAGACCTACAAGGGCGGCTTCATCGTCATCTCGCACGACGTCGACCTGGTCGAGACGGTGGTCAACAAGGTCTTCTACCTGGACGCCAACCGCTCCTGCATCGACGTCTACAACATGGGCTGGAAGCAGTACCAGCAGCAGCGCGAGGACGACGAGAAGCGCCGCAAGCGCGAGCGGGCGAACGCCGAGAAGAAGGCCGCCACGCTGAACGCGCAGGCCGACAAGATGCGCGCCAAGGCGACCAAGACGGTGGCCGCGCAGAACATGGCCCGCCGCGCCGAGAAGCTGCTCTCCGGCCTGGAGGAGGTGCGGGCCGGTGACAAGGTGGCCAAGCTGCGCTTCCCGGACCCGGCCCCGTGCGGCAAGACCCCGCTGACGGCCAGTGGGCTCTCCAAGTCCTACGGCTCGCTGGAGATCTTCACCGACGTCGACCTGGCGATCGACCGCGGTTCCCGGGTCGTGGTGCTCGGCCTGAACGGTGCCGGCAAGACCACCCTGCTGCGGATGCTGGCCGGCGTCGAGCAGCCGGACACCGGCGAGGTGATCCCGGGTCACGGCCTGAAGATCGGCTACTACGCCCAGGAGCACGAGACGCTCGACCCCGAGCGCACGGTGCTGGAGAACATGCGGTCCTCCGCGCCGGACACCGACCTGGTGCAGATCCGCAAGATCCTCGGCTCCTTCCTGTTCTCCGGCGACGACGTCGACAAGCCGGCCGGGGTGCTCTCCGGCGGTGAGAAGACCCGGCTCGCGCTGGCCTCGCTGGTGGTCTCCTCGGCCAACGTGCTGCTGCTCGACGAGCCGACCAACAACCTGGACCCGGCCAGCCGCGAGGAGATCCTCGGCGCGCTGCGCACCTTCACCGGCGCGGTGGTGCTGGTCACCCACGACGAGGGCGCGGTCGACGCGCTGGAGCCGGAGCGGATCATCCTGCTGCCGGACGGCGTCGAGGACCTGTGGACCCCGGCCTACCACGACCTGGTCTCCCTGGCCTGACCCCGGCCGGTCGTGCGCCGACCGCCCAGCCCCCCCGCACGCAGTGACGTCGCCCGCGCCCGGTCCGCCGGTCGCGGGCGGCGCCGTTCCGTAGACACGTGCTCCTGCATCCGGCCGATGATCTCTCATCAGCCGGACGGATCCGGGAATGCCGGGGCGCCGGATTCCGTTTTAACTTCCCCACCTGGTCGCGGCCGGTGGCCGACCCTGCTGATCAGCTGTTTCACGCTCCGCAGCCGTCCTGCCCGGGGGCGTGCGCACCCAGGGTGAGCGCCCCGCTGCGCAGGCGGTACCACTCGGCACCGCTCCTTTCGTCCGACAACCCTTGTCGAATGGGTGGCCAGGAGCCGGGGGATGGGTGATCATGGGAATCTGACCGAGCAAAGCTACGAGGAGGCACGGGTGGCCGAGACTCTGAAAAAGGGCAGCCGGGTGACTGGTGCCGCGCGTGAGAAGCTCGCGGCCGAACTGAAGAAGAAGTACGACTCCGGGGCGAGCATCCGCGCGCTCGCGGAGGAGACCGGCCGCTCCTACGGCTTCGTGCACCGCATGTTGAGCGAGTCCGGGGTGAACCTCCGGGGTCGTGGTGGCGCCACGCGCGGGAAGGCCAAGGCTGCGGCAGCAGCGGGATCCTGACGGGTCGTCAAGCCGAGGTCCGACCCCGCTCCGGAGCAGTGGGCGCGGTTCGTCCGCAGTACTCGGCGCACCATCTGACGCACTGTCAGGCAGATCGATCGACGCATCGGCGACCGTGATCGGCGCCCCTCCCTCGGCCGTGCGGCCGGGAGGCGCCCGCCATGGCCGCCGATCGTCGTGTCCGCGGCACAGTCGGCCCCGCCGCCGGTGGTACCCAACTCCCCGGCAATAAGTTACTCTCCGGTAGAACCGCGGGCAGCGAGTGGAGCCTGCCCGGAATCCGCCGGAGGTGGCCATGACCGCGCCCGTCCCGACCCTTGCCGACCCGGCCGCACTGGAGGCCGCCGGCATCCGGGTGGAGCTGGAGGGGGAGCTGGCGGTGGTCACGCTCTGCAGTCCCAAGCGGCGCAACGCGCAGAGCCCCGCGATGTGGCGCGCCCTGGCCGCGGTCGGGCGCGAGCTGCCCGGCACCGTGCGGGTGGTGCTGCTGAAGGCCGACGGCGTCTCCTTCTCGGCCGGCCTGGACCGCGCGATGTTCACCCCCGAGGGGATTCCCGGCGAGCCGAACTTCCTCGCCCTGGCGGCCGCCCCGGACCAGGAGCTGGACGCCGCGATCGCCGGCTACCAGGAGGGCTTCACCTGGTGGCGGCGGCCCGACCTGGTCACCGTCGCCGCGGTGCAGGGCCACGCGGTGGGCGCCGGGTTCCAGTTGGCGCTCGCCTGCGACCTGCGGGTCTGCGCGGAGGACGTGCAGTTCTCGATGAAGGAGACCTCGCTCGGCCTGGTCCCCGACCTGACCGGCACCAAGCCGCTGACCGACCTGGTCGGCTACGCCCGCGCGCTGGAGATGTGCGCCACCGGCCGGTGGATCGGCGCCGCCGAGGCGGCCGCCACCGGGCTGGCCAACCGGGTGGTCCCGGGCGAGGAACTGGAGGCCGCCGCCCGGGCGCTGGCCGCCGAGCTGCTGGCGGCGCCGCGCAACGCGGTGATCGAGACCAAGGCGCTGCTGCAGGGCGCCGGCGGGCGCGACCACGAGGAGCAGCGCGCCGCCGAGCGCGCCGCCCAGGCGCGCCGGCTGCGGGACCTGGCGGGGATCGGGGACTGACGGTCCCTTCCCGACCCGCCGCTTGATCAGCGAGGCCCGGCTCCGAGGGGGGAGAGCCGGGCCTCGCTTTTTTGTTGTCGGGGTGGCGGGGTCGGCTCCGAGGGTGGGGGTACCTCCCGGCCGGAGGCTGGGGGAGAGAGCCGGGCCTCGCTTTTTTGTTGTCGGGTGGTGGGAGCCGGCTCCGAGGCCCCGGTGGTGTGGCTCCGGGGTGCCGCCGTTCCGGGAGCGGGTTTCGTGGCGGAATGTCAGAGTTGGGGCAGTTTGCGGTATAGCTGGACCCGTACCCCTGGAGGCACTCCCATGCCCGACACGCCCAAACCGTCCGACCTGCCCCACGCCGCCGCGCCGCACCACGTCACAGCCGTGCCGGCCGCCGACTCGGGGGAGGACCGCGGCCGCACCGCGCTGGCGGACGGCGTGGTGGAGAAGATCGCCGGGATGGCCGCCCGCGAGGTGCCCGGGATCCACGCGCTCGGCTCAGGGCTGGCACGCACCTTCGGCGCGATGCGCGACCGGGTGCCGGGCGGCCGGTCCAGCGTCTCCCGGGGGATCAAGGCCGAGGTGGGCGAGCGGCAGACCGCGATCGACATCGCCCTGGTGGTCGAGTACGGCGTGGTGATCCCCGAGCTCGCGGCGGCCGTGCGGCGCAACATCATCGCCGCCGTCGAGCGGATGACCGGGCTCGAAGTGGTCGAGGTGAACATCGCGGTCAACGACGTCCACCTGCCCGACGAACCGGATGAGGAGGAGGGCGAGGAGCCCGCCTCCACCGGGCGGCGGTCCCGGGTCCAGTAGCCCTTCCGCAGCGCTAGGGAGTCCTCGATGAATCTCGCCCTGGTCGGCCTGGTGGCCGGCATGGCCCTCGGCTTCGCCGGCTACTTCGGCGGGTTCGCCGCCTTCCTGCTGGTGGCGGTGCTCGGCGCGGTCGGCTTCGTGGTCGGCCGGTTGCTGGAGGGCGACCTGGACCTGGGCGACCTGGGCGACCTGCTGCGCAGCCGCGACCGGCGCCGCTGATGCCCGGCGGCGGCCCGGCGGCGGGCGGGACGCGATGACGGCGGGGGAGCTGCGCCGAGTCGGCGGATGGGGACCGGACACCGGACGGCAGACCCCGCCGGTCCGGCGCGGACGGCTGCGGATCGCGGACCGGGTGCTGGTCCGGATCGCCTGGCTCGCGGCGCGCCAGGCGCTGGCGGCCGGCCCGGAGGACGCGCCGCGGGTCTCGGTGGAGGTGGCCGGCGGGACGGCCCGGGTGCGGGTCGGGGTGGCGCTGGACTTCGGCTCGGACCTGGCGGGCCAGGCCGGACTGGTGCGGGCGGCGGTGGCGGACCGGGTGGGTGCGCTGACCGGGATCCCGGCGCAGGACGTGGTCGTGGTGGTGGAGCGGCTGAAGGTGGGTCAGCCGGATGACTGAGCCGACGCCGACGCCGACGCCGACGCCGGCCCCGACGCCGACGCCCACGCCGGTGGTGCGGGTGCGCGGGCCGCGGTCGGAGCGGGTGCGGCCCGCCCTGGTGGTCGGGGTGCTGCTGCTGGCCGGGACGGGGCTGCTGCTGTACGACGCGGCGGCCTCGTGGAGCGGGCACCGGGCCGGCAGCTGGCGCAGCCGGGTCGCGCACGAGCTGGCCACCCGGCCGGTGGGCTCGGGGTGGGTGGTGGCGGGTGCGGTGCTGGTCGCGCTGCTGGGCGGCTGGCTGCTGGTGCTGGCCTGTGCCTCCGGGGAGCGGCGCTGGCTGCCGCTGCGCGGGGCGCCGGGGGCGGTGGTCGACCGGGTCGGCGTGGCGGCACTGCTGGACACCCGGGTGGCGGAGCTGCCGATGGTGGCGGCCGCCCGGGTGCGGGTGGGGAGGCGGCGGGCCCGGGTCACCGTGTTCGGCAGCGCCGACCTGGCGCAGGTGCGGCAGGAGGCCGCCGCGGAGCTGGCCCGGGTGGGGCTGGTCCGGGAACCGGAGCTGCGGGTGCGCGGGCGGGCGGCCCGGCACCGCCCACCGATGCACTGACGCCGAGGCCGCCGCCGGCGCGCCGACGCTCCGGCCGATGCACTGACGATCCGTGGGAAAGGTTGGGACGAGGTGAGCCGATCCACCGTCAACCGGCTGGTGCTCGGACTGGTCGGGGTGGTGCTGCTGGGCGGGGCGCTGTTGGTCCTGGCCGGCGGACTGCACCTGTACCGGCGGCTGGGGGTCGAGCCGCCGTCCGGGTGGCCGCTGACCTCGGCGGACGGGCCGGTGCTGAGCACGGCCGAACGGACCAGGTGGCGGGACCAGGGCTGGTGGTGGCCGGCGGTGGTGGGCGGCCTGGCGGTGGTGGCGCTGCTGGTGCTCTGGTGGTTGAGCGCGCAGCTGCGGCGCCCGGTCCCGCCGGAGCTGGACCGGGCCGACCCGCAGCCCCCCGGCCTGCAGCTGCGGGTGCGCTCGGCGGCGCTGGCCGCGGCGGTGCAGGAGGCGGCGGTGCGGCTGCCCCGGGTGACGGCGGCCCGGGTGGCGCTGGCGGGGCGGCGGGCGCCGACGCTGCGGGCGGTCCTGCTGCTGGAGCCCGGGTCGGACCCGGCGGGCACCGTGACCGACTTCACCTCCGGGCCGCACGCCGCCGCGGGGCAGGCCCTGGGCCTGCCGGACCCGCTCCCGCTGGACCTGCGCCTCCAGGTGTCGCCCACCCCGGCGCCGCAACCGGTTCGCGCGGCCCGCCGCCACCGCCGCACCCCGCGCGTGCAGTAGTCCCCGCGGATCCGCGGGACGGGGTGTCAGAGACCGTGCATGGCGCCGCCGTCGACCGGGATCATCAGGCCGGTGAGGTACGAGGCGGCGGGCGAGAGGGCGAAGGCGGCGACCCGGCCGAACTCCTCGGGGGTGCCGTAGCGGCCCAGCGGGATGCGCGCGCTCGCCTCGGCGCGGGCCGCGGCGGGGTCGGCGGCGAGCGAGTCGAGCTCGCGGACCCGGTCGGTGTCGATCCGGGCCGGGAGCAGGCCGAGCACCCGGATGCCGCGCGGACCCAGCTCGTTGGCGAGCGACTTGGCGGCCATGCCCAGCCCGGGTCGCAGTCCGTTGGAGACGCCGAGCCCGGCGATCGGCTCGCGCACCGAGCTGGAGAGCACGAAGGCGATCACCCCGCCCTCCGCCAGTCGGCCGGCCGCGGCCCGGGCCAGCCGCAGGGCCCCCAGGAAGACGGTCTCGAAGGCGCCGCGCCAGGTGTCGTCCCCGGTGGTCAGCACCGGACCGGCGGCCGGGCCGCCCACGCTGATCAGGATCCCGTCGAACCGGCCGAACCGTTCGACGGCGGTGGCGACCGCCCGCTCGGCGGCGGCCTCGTCACCGTTGTCCGCGACCAGCCCCACGGCGCGGTCGGGGCCGCCGAGCTCGGCGGCGGCCGCGTCCAGCCGGTCCTGCTGACGGCCCGTCAGCACCACCCTGGCGCCGTCGGCCACCAGCTCCCGCGCGGCCGCCAGGCCCAGGCCCCGGCTGGCGCCGGTGACCACGTACACCCTGTCCTGCAATCCAAGATCCATGCCGCCCATCCTGCCGCACGACCGCGGGCCGGGCGGGCCGGGCGGGCCGCGGGGCGGTGGCTACGGGACCGGTTCGGCCACCGGTTCGGCGGCGAGCGCCGCCACCGCCGCGCCGGCCCGGCGGTCGCGGGCCTCGCGGCGGATCATGATCAGCAGGCCGACCGGGACCAGGGCGGCGAACAGCCACCACTGGATGGCGTAGGCCATGTGCGGGCCGATGTCCGAGTGCTCCGGCTCGGGGAGGGCCTGCGGCGCGGCGGCGGGGGACGGGACCGAGCTCGCCAGCTCCAGGTAGCCGCCGAGCACCGCGGTGCCGTCCGCCTTGGCCTGCTGCTCGCTGTTGATCAGCATGAACTGCCGGTCCGGCAGCCCGCCGCGGTCCGGGATGCCGCTGGAGGCGTGCGTCTCGTCGGCCCGCAGCCGCCCGGTCACCGTCACCTGCCCGCTCGGCGCGGCCGGCACCGGGGGGTACTGGAGCGCGTCCGGGCCCGAGTCCACCCAGCCGCGGTTGACCAGCACCTCGCCGCGGCCGTCGGCCAGCCGCAGCGGGGTGACGACGAAGAAGCCGATCGTGCTGCCGTCCGCCGCGGTGCGCCGGCGGATGACGATCTCGTGCGCGGTGTCGTACTCGCCGGTCGCGGTGACCGTCCGCCAGGTGAGGTCCGTGGGGACGGCGAAGCCCGGGCCGGTGGAGAGCGAGTCGAAGGCGACCGGCGCGGCCTTCAGGCTCTGGCCGATCAGGTTGTTGCGGGCGACCCGCGCCTCGTGCCGGTGCAGCTGCCAGAACCCGAGCTTGATGCAGGCCGGGATCAGCAACAGGGCGATCAGCGTGGTGATCGCCCAGCGCCAGGAGAGCAGAAAACGGTACACACCCGGCACGCTACGCCCCGATCCCGCGGGCTCAGCCACCGGGGTGCGGAGCCACGTCCGAGAGCAGCTGCAGGAAGGCGTCCTCGCCGATCACCGGCGTGCCCACCTCCCGCGCCTTGCGGGCCTTCCCGCTCCAGCTGCCGGGCTCGTTGGTGACCAGCAGGCTGGTGAGCCGGCTCACAGAGGAGGCGATGTGCAGGCCGGCCGCGATCGCCCGGTCCTCCAGCAGCTCCCGGTCGGTCGCGGTGTCCCCGGTGATCGCCACCCGCATGCCCTGGACCAGCGGGCCGTCCTGCTGCCACCGGCCCGGATTGGGGTAGGGGCAGGCGGGCCGCTTGCGGGCGGGCCGGTAGGAGGAGCCCCAGGACCCTCCCGAGGCCGGCGCGGCCGGGGCGCCGGCCGCGTCCTCGCCCAGGTCGGTGACCGCCACGCAGGTGGTCAGCGGCAGCGGGACGCCGCCGCTGAGGGCCAGCTGCAGGCTGGGCCGGAAGGCCTCGGCCAGCACCCGGGCGTCGTCCAGCGCGTTGTGCGCGTGCCGCTGCTGCACCCCGAAGTACTGGGCCAGGGTGGCCAGCTTGCCGTTCGGCAGCGGCAGCCCGAGGTCGCGGGAGAGCACCATGGTGCACAGCCGCTGCTCCACCGGCGCGCGCAGCCCGGCGCGGGAGAACTCACGGGAGATCATGTTCCAGTCGAAGAGCGCGTTGTGCGCCACCATCACCCGCCCGCGCAGCCGCTCGGCGAACTCCCCGGCGATCTCCGGGAAGGTCGGCGCGTCGGCCAGCATCGCGGTGGTGAGCCCGTGGATCCAGACCGGGCCGGGATCACGCAGCGGGTTGACCAGGGTGTACCAGTGGTCCACCACCTCGCCCGCCTCGTCCAGGCGGTAGACACCGGCCGAGATCACCCGGTCGGTGCGGCCCAGGCCCGTGGTCTCCACGTCGACCACCGCGTAGCCCGGGCGGGCGTCGGCCGCGGGCGCACCGGTGCGCTGCGAGGGGAGCGGGCCGGAGGAGGGCTGGAGCGCATGCATGGTGCACCAGCTTAAGGGGAGCGACCGGCGGCGCAGGCATAGAGTGACCAAGGGGGCACGCGGGACCCGTTAGTCATACAGAACGAAGGAATGCACATGCGCGCCACCGTGATCCACGGACCTCAGGACATCCGGATCGAGGAGGTGCCCGACCCGGTGGTGCAGCGGCCGACCGATGCCGTGGTGCGGGTGGTGAACTCCTGCATCTGCGGCAGCGACCTGTGGGCCTACCGCGGGGTGGCCAGTCGCGAGCCCGGGCAGCGGATCGGGCACGAGTTCCTCGGCTTCGTCGAGGCGGTCGGTGCCGAGGTGGCCGACGTCAAGGTGGGCGACTTCGTGGTGGCCCCGTTCGTGTGGTCGGACGGCGTCTGCGAGTTCTGCCGCGAGGGCCTGCAGACCTCCTGCCCGCACGGCGGGTTCT
>NZ_JBHYKG010000197.1:0-15805 GCF_042741245.1 Kitasatospora sp. NPDC058965 | reverse complement strand
GTCACGCGCCCCTACCCCCGCCCTCGGCGTGCTCCGCGGTCTTCAGGGGGTCCGGTGCAGGCGCGGTGCGACGGTGGAGCGGAAGAGGTGGAGGCGGCGCCGACGGAGCCGGGCCTGGTGACCTTCGCCAGCGTCGGTTTCGTGGCACACCACGCTCGGGCCGCCGCTTGCCGAGGCCGGTGCGGGTACTGCGCCGGCCGAAGCCGCCCCGGAAGGAGACTTCCTGAGCACCATGTGCCCGGGACCGCCACAGGGCGGCCCCGGGCACACGAGGGGTTGCATCAGGAGGAGTATGCCTCCAACTCGGAGAGCTGACCGGCCGCCCAGCCGGTGTTGCCGGTGAAGGTCAACCGGAGGTAGCGGGTGGAGGCGGGGGCCAGCGTGATGGTGACGGTGTTCCCCGAGGACGGGTTGAAGGTGTAGTCCGTCGAAGGCTTCAACGTCGTCCAGGTGCTGTTGTCGGTGGAGCCGAGCACGGACAGGGTCTCGGTCCGAGTGGCCCACGCGGACGCCGGCGGCAGTTTCAGGACCAGGCGCCCCACCTGCGTGGCGGAGCCGAGATCGGTGGTCAGCGACTGCGGGTAGGCGTTGTTCACGCTCTCCCAGTAGGTGTTCGCGTTGCCGTCCACCGCGTTGCCCGCCACGTAGCCCTGGGCGTGGCCGGTGTCGGAGACCGGACGGCCCTTGGCGAGGTTGCCGTTGGTGGGCGGGGTGGTCGACGGCGGGGGAGTGGTCGACGGCGGGGTGGTCGAGGGCGAGGGCTTGGGGGAAGTCGTGGGCGAGGGTGTGGCGGACGGGGTGGCGCCGCCGCCGTTGGGCACGCCGTTGTTGGTCCAGACCGGGGGCGGGAACTGGCCGCTGCAGTACTGTTTCCCGTTGTTCCAGCCGGAGTTGCCACCGCCGTCGGTGATCTGCAGTTTGGTGCCGATGCAGTTGTGGATCGGGGTCGCGGCTTGGCCGATGTTCTTGGCCACCACGTTGGTGAACGTCATGGAGGCCGGGGCCTGGGCCTGGACGACGTATGTTCCGACGCCGTTGATCGTGACGTTCTTCAGGGTGACGCCGGTGACGCCGCCGCCTTCGATGGCCTGGATCGCCTCGTAGGAGCTGTCGAGGATGTCGGTGTCGCTGATCTGGATGGTGGCGTTCACCTGGGCGGAAGCCCCGTCGAACCAGATGGCGCCGACGCCGAAGTTCCAGTTGTAGTCGCTGTTTCCGGTTCTGATCAAGGTGTTGCGGGCGGCGGTGATGGTGCCCGCGACGGTGGTGCCGTCGGTGGTGTCGACACCCGTGTAGCGGTTGCCGATGTGCAGGCCGCCGCCGTTGGTGACGGTGTCGGCCATGACGTTGTCGGACAGGTTGAAGTCCTTGCCGCCGTAGGTGACGATGTTGTTCGCGAGGATCGGCAGCACCACCGTGTCGTGATCGAAACTGTCGTTGGCGTTCTGCACCTTCTGCGGCCAGCCGGCCAGGCCGTCGTCACCGGTGTTGCGGACGAAGGTGTTGGTGACCGTGGAGTTGGTCACCCCGGTGTGGAAGTTGACACCGTCGGCCGTGGTGTCGAGGATCCGGCTGTTCTTGATGGTGAAGTGGTCCATCGGACCGTCCATCCAGGCGCCGACCTTGACGTGCTGGATCCACAGGTCGTCCACGGTGGAGTTCGACAGGGCCCCGCCGATTCCGTTGACCTGGTCGCTGTCGGAGCGTTCCTGGATGTCGCCGATGATGGCGAAGTCCCTGAGGGTGACGTTCCGGCTGGGGCCGCCGGCCTCCTGGGGACGGATCGTGCCGGTGTAGCCGCCTCCCGCCACGTACTTGCCGTAGAAGCCCGCCGCGCGGTTGCGGTTGACCGGGTCCCGGCCGCCGAAGACGGTGTACCACGGGCCCGCGCCCTGGACGGTCACGCCGTCCACGATCACGTGGTCGTACAACGTGTAGGTCCCCTGCGGGACGTAGACGACCCTGCCCTGCGCCTTGCCCGCGTCGACCGCGGACTGCATCTTGGCGGTGGTGTCGGTGGCACCGGTGGGGTCGACCCCGTAGTCGGCGACGGCGTCGATGGCTCCGGCCGGCTTGGCGATCGGCGCGGCCACCTGCTCGAAGTCGGCCAGGTCGATGGTGAAGGTGGGTGACTGGGCGGTCGAGGTCACCTGGACCCGGATCGTGGTGCCGGCCGGGTAGGTGGTCCCGAACATGGTCCGGGACTCGTCGTAGAAGTGGTGCGGGTGGGGATCGGTGGGCTTGTTGTTGAACGGATAGCCGCCGTAGTACCAGCTGTACCGGGAGGTGACCGGCAGGGTCTTCACCGAGTGCCCGTTGGCCTGGACGTCCAGCGTGGCATCCCGGCCCTTGCCGTCGGCGGTGTCCGGAATGCTGTAGCGCAGCGACATCGCGTTCGCCGGTGCGGTCAGTGTGAACTCCACATACTGGCCAACCGAGTTGAGCGTGACCGCCTGCCTGCCGGACGCCTCGGAGGCCAGGGTCCCGTAGAGTCGGTCGGGGCCCGTCAGGGTGCCGTTGGTGCCGGCGTACTCGGCTTCCAGCTCCGTGAAGGGCACGTTCGCGCCCCGGCCCGGGATCCCGATCGGCGACGGTGCGGGCACGCCGCCCGCCGTGTGGGCGGCGGACGCGCCCGTGACGACCACGGTCGTCAACGCGGCTGCGCCGACGAGTGCGAGGGACAGGACGGCCGCCACGCCCCGCCGCTTCCTCCGGTGGTTCGGACGGGGAGGGGGCTCATGGCTGTGCTGCACGTGAGACACGACGCGTGTCCTCTCGTTCGGGGTGGGGGAACAGCGGGGGTACGGGCCCCGGGGCGCGGCGTCCCGTCGGACCGTCAGAAGCCCGGCAGGACGGCGGGTGCGCCCATGGCGGACGGTCCGGGACCGCGCGTCGGTGGACTCACACCGTGGCCTGGTCGAACTGTTCCGACGTCCCGATGCTGGTGCGGGCGGCGGTGAGTGGACTGGAGCCGCCATTGCCGGTGGTGACGTACTTGCCGTTGACCCGGGCGAGCAGGCTGACCGTGCCGCCCGGGTTGGTGATCAGCTTGAAGGTCTCCCAGGCGCCGATCGAGGTGCGGTTGGCGATCAGCGGATCGGCACCCGCGTTCTCCGCCGTGACGTACTTGCCGTTGGCCCTGGCGCGCAGCGCGATGTCGCCGTTGCCGGCGTCGACCACGTCGAACTGCTCCCAGCTGCCGACGGTGGTGCGGTTGGCGATCAGCGGGCCGGTGCCGGCGTTGTCGGCGGTCACGTAGTCGTTGTTGGCCTTGGCGCGCAGGGTGATCGTCCTGAGCGCGGGCGCGGTACTGACGACCGGCTGGGTGGGCCGGGTGGCGGTGAGGGCGATCTGCCCCTTGAGCATGCGGCCGCCGTCGCCGGTCAGGCGCAAGTAGTAGTCGGAGGAGCAGGCGGTGCCGTCCTCGTCGAGGGCGAGGAAGCCGGAGTTGGTCGGTGTCCAGGCCTGGGACTCTGCCGTCTTGGCGATCTGGTTGCCTTCGTTGTACTCGTCGAACATCGAGATGTAGATGCCCTGCGCGCCGACGCGGACCATGTTGTAGAACTGGCGCCACATGAAGTCGCCGTGGGCCCGCTGACGGGCCAGGAGGTTCCCGGGCATCACGCAGGGCTGGTAGTCGATGCCGTGGGCGTTGCACTCGGCCTGGTCGGGCACGTTGACGTTCTTGTAGAGCGAATCGGAGTCGGCAACGGTGCTGATCCCGCCGACCATCCAGGGAGAAAGCATGTGAAAGGCGTGGTAGACCTCGGAGAAGCCGGGCCGCGATCCGTTCACCCCGATGCGCCACTCCCGCGGCACTCCGCCGATCACGTAACACCCCTGGCTCTTGAACCAGTTGACGACGTCGAGGCAGGCCGCCGGGCCCCAGGGGCGCTTGGGGTCGTTGAAGCCGAATCCCCAAATGCACACCACCGGCTTGCCGTTCTGCCTCGCATAGGCGCTCGACGCCGTGTGGGCCTTCATCTTGTTCGTCCAGTCGGACTTCATCTCCGACTGCATGTTGGTCCAGTCGGTGGCGTCGTACATGATGTAGAACTTGCGGCCGTGGGACTCGGCCGCGCTGCGCACCTTGGTGGCCATCGCGTCGCGGGTCGGGCCCTCGCCGCCGGTGGGGTTGAACCGCTGCAGCGCGGCGGTGTCGATGCCGTTCTGCTGCATCCACAGGAAGTGGGTGTCCACGGTCTGCTGGTCGTAGGAGGAGAACAGCGTCGCGGGCCGGCCGTTGCCCAGTGCGGCGTACCCGGTCTGGTAGGTCTTCGTGTACTCCCGGTTGTCCGGCCAGCACCGGATCGTGGTGTTCGACGGGGACGGCGCCTTGCCGGAGTTGGCGCTCCAGTGCCACCAGTCGTTGACGGGCGAGCCGTCGCCGACGGCGGCGAACCAGCCCTGGTAGCCGACGGTGACCTTGCCGACGACGTCCCCGACGGGGCTGCCCGGCTTGCCGGCCGAGGTGCTGGCCGTGGCGGCCCGGGTGATTCCGAACAGGCCTGCGGCCGCAGCCGCGGAACCCCCCAGCGTGGTGGTGAGGATCTTGCGGCGCGACCAGATCTGCTTGCGGTGGTTCGCTGACATGGAAATGGCTCTCCGTACGGGGGAAGCGGGGGTGAGCGGCGTGGGAGCGGGGGCCGGATGTGCGGTGCCGGCGGGCCGTTGAGGGGGATTCAACGCGCGCTGTCGGCAGCGGGTCAATCCTTCGGCGGTGAGTGTGAGAAGCAGCTCCGAGCGCCTGATTTTTGATATGTGCGGCGCGGCAATCCCCCTGTAAGGGAGTGCCGTTGGACTCCGCATAAGCAGAATTCTCGGCAAAGGTTCAGAGAAAACACAGAGGGACCGAACGATCCTCACACGAGGGGCAGGCAGGCTTTCTGCACAGCCGCCCCAGTCGAAGGAGCGTCATCATGAACGAAAGCGACTACGGGAGGCCGCGCTGGCCGCCTACCCCGGGGGTGTCGTCGACCGGGTGGTGCAACTGAGCAACGGGGAGTACGAGGTGCACTGCATCGGCGTGAACTGGCCGCACCACGTCTTCGTCGACCAGAGCTTCAAGGTCGTCGGTGCCTCCTGGCGCCGCGTCGGGCGTCGGTCGGGCTCGGCTCGTCCGGGTCGAAGTCGAGGTCGCGGACGACGGCGTCGCCGTTCTCCACCTCGCGCGCCGAGTTGGGGCCGAGGAGCGGCGGCTCCCGGAGGACCGGACGGGCCGGAGCCACTCGGTGCAGGCTCCGCCGCCGCACGGATCAGTAACACCGGCGGCATGGTGAGCAACGCCGCATCGGTCAGCAGTTGCTCCGCCGGCACCAGATCGAGCGGCGCGCTGTCGCAGTCGGGGCAGGACCGCAGGTGCCTGGCGATCCGCTTGCGCCACAGACCGTCGGGCCGACCGTCCCAGCCCCGCAGCGCACCCCGCAGCCCCGCGCACCTCGGCTCCGCCCTGAGCGCACGGACGGCGGCGCGCGCGACATCCAGCCGGGCCTTCATCCGCTGCACCCGCACGGCGAGGTGCGGAGCCGGCTGCTCCATCGCGGCGGCCAGCTCGGCCCGGGTCAGTCGGCCCGCGACCTCAAGCCACCACAGCGAGAGCAACTGCCTGTCGCCGGCGTCCAGCCAACGTGTGGCCTCGGCCACCTCCCGCCGTTGAGCGGACAGGCTCAGCGCCGTGATCGCCAGGTCGACGAAGTCCGCGGCCGGGTCGGCGAGGCCGGTCGTCTCCTCGATCGCCTCGAGCCCGGTGGTCGGCGGCGAGCCCCGCCGCAGCCGCCAGTGCCGGCGTACCTCCCGCGCGGCGATGGCGATCAACCAGGATCTGAACGCCTCGGGGTTCCGCAGTTTCCGCACGTCGCGGACCAGTTGCAGCATCGTCTCCTGGACGACGTCGTCGGTGTCGGCCGGGGCGTCGAGCGCCCGTCCCACGAAGGCGTGGACCAAGGGCAGGTGGTCGGCCACGAGCACCTCCAGCGCTCGAACGTCGCCCTGCTGCGCGGCGCGCACCAGGGCGGCCCGGTATCCGCGCATCAGCGGCCCGTCGCGGCTGGGTGTTGCCTGAGGAAGGCGTCGAGCCGGTCCGCACGGGGCGCGGTCGCCGAGCCGTGGGCGGTGACCGCCAGCGCTGCGGCAGCATTGGCGGTCCGAGCCGCCCGGAGCGGGTCGGCCCCTGTTGCGAGCGCCGCCAGGAAGGTGCCGGTGTGCGCGTCACCCGCACCGTTGAGGTCGACCGCACGAACCCTGAAGCCGTCCACATGGACGGAGTCGGCCGTGCGGTGGGGCGTGACGTGGCATCCGTCGGGGCCGTTGCGGACCACGGCTCGGCCTCTCGCCATGGACCGGGTCAGTGCGGTGGCGGCCTGTGCGGGAGCGCGGTGTCCGGTGAGGTGTTCGGCCTCCTGGGCGTTGCAGCTCAGCCAGTCGGCCCGGGCCAGGAGCCGGCGCACGGAGTGCGCGGGGATGTCGCGGACCAGCGGCCCGGGGTCGAAGGCGACCGCGATGGCTTCCGGGAGCGCGCGCAGCCAGGCGGTGAGCGCGGCGCGGTTGGCGGAGTGCAGCATGCTGTAGCCGGAGAGGTACACCATGTCGCCCGCCGTCGGTCGAACGAGGGCGAGGTCGACAGGGCCCAGGGTGGCCTCGGCTCCGGGACTGGTGACGAAGGTGCGCTCCCCTTCCGCGTCCACCATGGTGACGACCAGTCCGGTGTCCAGGTCGGGCTTGGGCGGCAGCAGGACGCTGATCCCGGCTGCGCGCATGGCCGCGCGGGACAGGTCACCGTGCGGGCCGGTGCCGTGGGCGCCGCCGTAGGCGACCTGCAGGCCCTGGTTGGCGGCGGCGACCATGACGTTGAGGCCCCCGCCGGGCGCGGTCCGGGCGCTGGTGGCCAGCACGTCGCCGCCTCGGTCGGGGAGCCGCGGCACGGTGAGCACCAGGTCGACGACGACGTTTCCCAGGTGCAGCAGCCGGTCGTGGACGCTGGTCATACGGCTCGCCGTCCCGTCGTGGTGCTGCGGAGCGCGAGCAGCCGCGACGCCGTCTCGTGCAGTTTCAGCCCGTTGACCCGGTCCAGGAAGGCTCGTGCGTCGGCGGGGAAGGCGTCGATGCCCTGGCAGGCTCCGGCGACGGCGCCGGTGATGGCGGCGATGGTGTCGCAGTCCCCGCCGACGGAGGCGGCGAGCCGGACAGCCAGCCAAGGGTCGTTCCGGCTCGCCCACAGGACGGCGAAGGCGGCGGGTACGGACTCCTGGGTGGCCAGGCTGGTGCCCACCAGGGTGTAGACGCGTTCGCAGGCCTGTTCCGGGGGGAGGCCGTCGACCAGGTCGACGGCCCAGCGGATCCGGGCGGAGACATCGGGCGCGGCGACCCAGTGGCCGCGGGTGGCGGCGAGCGTGGCGGCCCGCTCGGCGAGGCGGACGGCCTCGGGCACCTCGGCGCCGTCGATGCCCGCGCTGACGGCGGCGGCGACGGCGGCGGCGCCGGCGAGCGCGACCCCGGTGTTGTGGGTCAGTCGGCTTACCTCGACCACACGGTCCACCAGTTCGGGCAGGTGGGCGTGGCCGAAGGCGATGCCGACCGGGGTGATCCGCATCGCCGCGCCGTTGGTGGTGCCGAAGCGGCCGACGTCCGCGAGGTCGGCCCCGGCCAGGACGTGCGCGACGGCCTGCTTCGTGGACGGGCCGAGCAGGTCCAGCGACCCGCGGGCCCGCATGACGTCCTCCCAGGTGACCAGGCGTCGGGCGAGTTCGGCCGGGTCGATCCGGCCGTCGGAGTCGAGCAGGAGCTCGGCGAGCAGCAGGGCCTGCTCGGTGTCGTCGGTGACGGACCCGGCGGGCATGCCGGCCGCGAGCGGGTGGTCCGGTGCGGCGGGGTGGAACCCGTCCAGCACGGCGCCGTACCGGGCAGTGATCTGCGGACGGGACAGCATCTGCGTGGGCATGCCGAGGGCGTCGCCGAGGGCCAGCCCGTAGAGGGAGCCTTCGGCACGGTTCTGTGGTGCGGTACTCATGGATGCCTTAGCTCAGGGGTCCTTCCCGGACCCTCGGGGTCCTGGAAGGCACGGTGGGTACGGGGGCTAGGGGAAGTGGAGGGAGAGGTGGAAGTGATCGGGGTCGAGGAGGCTCTCGACGTGCTCGGTGAAGGCTTCGGCCGCTGACCAGCTGGTGCGCCGGGTGCTCAGGAACCAGGCGCCGGGCTCTCGTCGCAGGACGGCGGCCTCGCGGTCGTCGATCCGACGGCCGGACAGCTGCTGCTCCCCGTGGTCCGGCTGGAGGCCGGCTGCGGCGAGGACCGCGGTGATCGAGTCGCCGCGGAGGCCGTCACGCGGCAGCTCGCGAATGCCGTCGACCGGCGGGAGGAAGCTGCGCTCGTAGGAGACCACGCTGCCGTCGGCGAGTTCGCGGACCCGTTCCACCAGGACGAACAGGTCCGTGTCCAGGCCGAGGCGGGCGGCGAGGTCGGCGTCGTGGGTCGCGGTGACGGCCAGGACCTGGGTGCGGCTGTCCACGCCCTGGGCGGCCAGTGCGTGGGCCCAGCCGAGGCGGTCGTTCAGGGGGCGGCCGTCGAAGAGGACGTAGGAGCCCTTGCCGGTCCTGGTGGTGATCAGACCGGCGTCGTTCAGCTCGGCGAGGGCGGCCCGGACGGTGGTGCGGCTGACGCCGAAGCGCTTGGCCAGCGCCATCTCGCCGGGGAGCTGCTCGCCCTGCGCCGTCGTGCCGCTGCGGATCTCACGCTCGAGCACGGCGGAGATCCGCTCGTGCTTGAGGTGGACCGAGCGGGCCGGTCGCTTCGGTGAGAGGTGGGTCATGGTGCTTCCTCCAGAGGTGCTGCTCGGCCGGCGGTTTCGGCAAGGAGTTCGGTGCGGACTTCGGCCGCGGTGACCAGGCGGATCAGCGGGTCGCAGAGGCCGAGTACGCGAAGCGCCGCCCGGTGGCTGTCGTCGTCGACTCCGGCGCAGGCGTCCGTCACGATGCGGACGCTGATTCCGGCGTCGGCGGCGGCCAGTGCTGTGGACAGCACGCAGCAGTCGGTGGTGACCCCGGCCAGGTACAGCCGGTCGGCGTCCCGCACCCTGGCAGTCAGTTCGGGGGTCCACTTGCTGAAGGTGGTGGCGTCGACCGTGGGCCCGGCGACTGCTTCGAACTCCCGCACCAGCCGGTAGGCGGGGGCATCGGGTGGTTGGAGGGCGAACGGCCATCGGGTGTAGTACGCGTTCCAGGCGCCGAGCGGGGTCTGCGGCGCGACGAAGCGGGTGAAGACGGTCCGGGGTCCGAACACCGGCAGCAGTTCCCCGACGGTGCCGGTGATCCCGCTGAAGCCGGGGGTGAACCAGGGGCTGTCCGGCTCCGCGAACAGGCGCTGGAGGTCGATCACCGCCAGCCACGAGGTGGTCACGAGCGCACCGCCTCCGCCGGCTGCGGCACTGCCGGAGCCTCCTGAGTGCGTATCCGGGCGCGTCCCAGGGCGAGGGTGGCCGCGAAGCCCAGGACCAGAGCGGCGAGCACACCGAGGTCGGCGCCGGCCCAGGCACCGGTGCGCCCGCCCAGGCCCAGTGGCCCGAGCAGGAAACCCTGCCAGCTGAGCCAGCCGGCGGCGGTGTTGGTGACCAGGCCCCAGCCGAGCACGGTGCCGACGACCGTGAGCAGGATCGGAAGCAGCGGGATGCCGCCGTACCGGCCGTGCGGCCGGTACAGGTCGGTCTCGTGGTAGTCGGTCCGGCGCAGCAGCAGGTCGGCCAGCATGATGCCGCACCACGCGGCCACCGGGACGCCGAGGGTGGTCAGGAAGCCGATGAACTGGCCGAGGAAGTTGTCGGTCAGGAAGACGATGTACACGGTTCCGGCGATCATCAACACCCCGTCCAGCAGCGCCGCGACGTGGCGCGGGACCCGCAGCCCGGCCGACAGCAGCGCCAGGCCGGAGGAGTAGATGTCCAGCACGGCCCCGCCGACCAGGCCCAGGACGGCCACGACCGCGAAGGGCACCAGGAACCAGATCGGCAGGATCGTGGTCAGCGCTCCGATCGGGTCGGTGGCGATGGCGGAGTTCAGGCTGGGGGAGGAGCCGGCGAGGAGCAGACCGAAGAGCAGCAGCACCAGCGGGGCGAGGGAGGCGCCGAAGGTCGTCCAGCCGATCACGCCCCGGCTCGAAGCGCGTCTGGGCAGGTAGCGGGAGTAGTCGGCAGCGGCATTGACCCAGCCGAGGCCGAAGCCCGTCATCATGAACACCAGGGTGCCGATGAACTCCTGGACCGATCCGGAATGCAGGTGGCTGACGGTGTGCCAGTGGATGTGGCCTGCGACCAGGGCGATGTAGGCCACGGTCAGGACGCCGGTCACCACGGTGATGACTGCCTGGAGGCGCATGATCACCTCGAAGCCCATGACTCCGCCGGCGACGATCAACCCGCTCACCACGATCAGGGCGACGACCTTCGTCGAGGCCCCGCCGCCCCAGCCGAGTCTCGTGAACACCGTCGCCGTGGCCATGGTCGCCAGTGCTGCCAGCACCGTCTCCCAGCCGACGGTCAGGACCCAGGAGACCAGTGAGGGGACCCGGTTGCCGTGAACCCCGTAGGCGGCGCGGCTGAGCACCATGGTCGGGGCCGACCCACGCTTGCCGGCCACCGCGATGAAGCCGCACAGCAGGAAGGAGAACACGATCCCGAGCGCCCCGGCCGCCAGTGCCTGCCAGAAGGAGACCCCGAAGCCCAGCGCGAAGGAGCCGTAGCTCAGCGAGAGGATGGAGATGTTGGCACCGAACCAGGGCCAGAACAGCTGCCTCGGGGTGCCCTTGCGGTCCTCGTCGCCGATCACATCGATGCCATGGGCTTCGATGGAGAGCTGACGACCTTCATGTCTCTGCTGTATCTCGGCCATTGCTCAACCTGTCTAGACGTGTTTATTCGACCGTAGATCTCATGGCGGGGCCCGTCAATACCCTGTGTCACTGAGTTGCGGAGCCACGGCCTGCGGTAGCGGCGACGGGCTGAGCGCCCGGGCCCGATCGAAATCGTCACCGAAGCCCGAGTGGGACAATGAGACGCACGGGGTGGGCTGCTCTCGGGAACGGAGAGGGACGTGGTGCGGACCCACGAGGAGCAAGACGTCGCCGGGCGGCGACCGGCCATGGCGGACGCTGCGCCCCTGCTGCTGGATGCACACTCCGTAGTCAGGTCCTGGGGGCCGGACGCGGAGCGGCTGTTGGGCTATCCGGCAGCCGAGATCCTGGGTCGGCCGGCGGCCGAGGTCCTGTTCCCCGAGGAGGCGGCGAGGGATCCACAACTCGCCAACCATGCTGGCAATCCCGCTGCTTGGAGCGGTTTGCTGACTGCCCGTCACCGGGACGGGCAGTCCTTCGAGGTGATGGCCCGGGCCCTCCCGGTGACGGACGGCCACGGGTCCGATCGCTGGCTGTTGCTGCTTGAGGACCTCGGCAGCCCTCCGGGGCGCGGCATGAGCCGCGGCGTGCTCGAACGCATGGTCTCGCGCTCGGCCGTCGGCATGGCGATAGTGGACGCCGATCTGCGGTACGTGTGGTCGAACGAGGCGCTGTCCCAGTTCGGCGGCGGCCCGCCCGGCGAGCGGCTCGGCAAGAGGCTCGGCGACGTCCAGCCGGGCCTCGACGCGGCGAAGTACGAGGCGCAGATGCGTCAGGTACTCGCCACCGGTGAGCCTGTCGTCGGCTACGAACACGTCGGTCGGGTTCGGTCGGCTCCACACCGCGAGACGGCCTACGAGCTGTCGTTCGCGCGGCTCGATGACGATCGGGGGCACCCCGTGGGAGTGTTCTACACGGTCGTGGACATCACCGAACGCCACCGCGGTCGGCAGCGGCTGGCGCTGCTCGACAGGGCCAGTCAGCGGATGGGCCGCTCCCTTGACGTGACGCGGACCGCGCAGGAGCTGGCGGACGTGGCCGCCTCCGGACTCGCCGACTTCGTCACCGTGGATCTGTTGGAGTCGGTCCTGAGCGGCAGAGAGCCTCCGTCAGGACCGTTGGACAACCGGGCGCTGGCGCCGGTGCGCCGCGCGGGACACCGGCGGGTGAACGACGGCGTCCCCCAAACGTCCGTCAAGATCGGAGACCTGGCGTCCTACCGCGGCGGGTCTCCGCTGGTCAGCGCGCTGGTCAGTGGGGAATCCCGGCTTGAGCGGCGTCTGGACCCCCAGGCCGGGGAATGGGCCGCGCACGCGCCGAGCGGCCGAGAGGTCACGTTCCAGGAGCTCGGCCTGCACAGCATGATGATCGTGCCCATTCGGGCACGAGGGATCGTCCTGGGTGTGAGCACGTTCTTCCGGTACGAGCCCCAGGAGCCCTTCAACGAGTCGGACCTGGGACTTGCCGAGGATCTCGTCGCGCGCGCGGCCGTCTGCATCGACAATGCACGCCGCTACACCCGCGAGCGCGATGCGGCCCTGGTCCTGCAGCGCAGCCTGCTCCCGCACCACCTGCCGGAACAGGACGCGGTGGAAGCGGCTGCGTGCTACCGGCCGGCCGACGAGCTGACCGGCCTCGGCGGCGACTGGTACGACGTCATTCCCCTTCCTGGGGCCCGGATCGCGCTGGTGGTGGGTGAGGTGCCCGGTCACGGCATCGACGCCGCCGCGGCCATGGGCAGGCTGCGCACTGCGGTGCGCACCCTCGCCAACCTGGACCTGCCCCCGGAGGAGGTGTTGGCCCACCTCGACGACCTCGCTGCCCAGACCGCGCGGGACGAGGGCGCCGGACCCGCCGCCGCGGCCGGCACTCGGACGGCGGGCGCCGAATGCCTGTACGTCATCTACGATCCGGTCGACGGTCGGTGCGCCATGGCCGGCGCGGGAACCCTGGTGCCGGTGCTGGTCGCTCCGGACGGAAACGCCACCTTCGCCGAGCTGCCCGCAGGACCACGGCTCGGCGTGGGTGGCCCGCCGTTCGCGTCGGTCGAGTACGTCCTGGCGGAGGGCACCACGCTTGCGCTCTGCACCGACGGCCTCCTGGGCGCCGCGCGTCGGGACGGCGGCCCGACCACGGATACCGAAGCAGCGAGGGAGCGGCTGCGTCGGACGCTGGAGCGGATCGGCCCGCCGCTCGACCAGCGGTGCCGGGCCGTGGTGGACGAGCTGGTCCCAGCCTGCCCCGACGACGATGCGGCCCTGCTGATGGTCCGCACCAGGCGCCTCGGCACCGAACGAGTCGCCAGTTGGGACGTTCCCACCGACCCGGCCGTCGTCGCCGAAGTCCGCAGGAAGGCCACCCGGCAGCTCGCCGCCTGGGGATTGGACGAACTGGCCTTCACGACCGAGCTCGTGGTCAGCGAGTTGGTGACCAACGCGATCCGGTACGCCACCGGTCCGGTCCGGCTGCGCCTGATCATGGCGCGAAGCCTGATCTGCGAGGTCTTCGACGGCGGGGCCACCGCTCCGCACCTGCGCCATCCGAAGACGACTGACGAGGGGGGTCGCGGCCTGCTCCTGATCTCGCAGTTCACGCAGCGCTGGGGCACGCGGTACACGCCGACCGGCAAGATCATCTGGGCCGAACAGTCCCTGACGGAGCCTGCTGTGTGACCTCGAGCGGGAGAGCCACAGGCGGAGGGACACCTCGGACGTCGTGGTCGTCTCAGCGGCGTCCCGGTGCCCGGGCGAGCGCGGGTCGCACGGGCTCAGGGGGAGCCGGGGCGGCGCAGGCGCGGTGCGAAGGTGGAGTGGAAGATGGTGGAGGCGGCGCCCACGGCGACGGCCTCGCTGCTGTTGACGGAGCGTTCGACCCGGACCCGCCGCAGCCGTCGCGCGGTGGGGTAGGCGTTGACCGCGTGCTCGATCTCGGTGAGGTAGACGTCGGCGACGTCCGGGGTGAAGAAGGGGCCGCCGATGACGACCAGGCCGACGTCGAGCAGGTCGATCATGGACAGCACGCCTTTGCCGATGGCCTTGGCCGCCTGGTGGACGGTCAGCCGTGTCCGCTTCCGCCCCACCACGCGGGACGGTTCGGGGCCGAGGTAGCTGCCGGGGTTGCACTCCGGCAGGATCTCCGGGCGCCCGTCGGGGTCGAAGCGCCCCAGCGTGACGGCGCAGAGCTGTCCGAACTCGCCCCCGTTCCCGGTCAGGCCGCGGTAGAGGTCGCCGTTGAGGAACAGGCCGGACCCGACGCCCGTCCCCAGGTAGAGGTAGATGAAGTCGCAGGCACGGTCCTCCCGGCCGATCCAGCGCTCGCCGACGGCCGCTGCCGAGCAGTCCTTCTCGATCACGATGGGGCAGGAGAAGCGCCGTTCCAGCAGGGTGCGCAGCGGCACGTCGCGCAGGGCCGACATCAGCGGAGGGTCCAGCACCGTCCCGGAAACCGTGTCCACCGGTCCGGGCGTGGCCACCCCGATCCCCAGGAAGCCCTCCTCCCAGCGGCCCTGCCCGGCCTGGGCCAGCACCGTCTCGCCCAGGGCGGCGATCTGGCCCACGACCACGCCGGGCCGTGGATCGGCGGTGATCGGCTCGGAGTGGCGCGCCATGATCCGGCCGGAGAGATCGACCAGCACCGCGGTCAGCACGTTCGGGTCGATGTGGATCCCCAGCGCGTGCGCCGCGCCGGCGCGCAGTCGGACCGGGCTGCTGGGCTTGCCGATCGACGAGTGCCGCTGCCGCTCCTCGACCAGCAGGCCGCGCTGGATCAGGGAGCGGGCGATGCGGGACACGGACTGCTGAGTGAGACGGGTGCGTTCCGCGATCTCGCCGCGCGTGACGGTGCCCGCCAGGCGGACCGTCTCGATGACCACGCATTCGTTGAAGGAACCGAGGTCGATGTGGTTGGCTCCGCCGGCGCCCGTCGGACCGGTCCCGGGGAGCGCTGCGGGGGGCCGGGTACCGGAGGCTGCCGGCAGCGGCTCGCGGATCCAGTGCACCCGCGGGAGTCCGACGCGGTCGGCGTAGCCCGCGAGCGCGGAGGCCAGGTCGAGCAGCACCCGGGTCGAGGACTCCGGATGCCGTGCGGCGTCGAGGGCGAGCACGGCGCGAACGAACGAGATGTCGGTCGTCCGGTCGGGAATGCGGTGGACCGAGATCCCCCGCTCACGGCACAGTCCCGCGACGAGGTCCCCGTCGGCCGCTGTCCGCAGGACGACGACGTGCAGCTCCGGGTGCGGGTGGACCCGCCGCACGGAGTCCAGGAACACGGCGGCACCTCCGGCCCGGCGCACCGACGCCTCCGGCACCGCTGCCGCGACCTCCGCCGCATCGGCCATCGCGGTACTGACGGCAGCGAGCGCGTAGGCGTCGGCCTGCCGGCCCGGTGCAGGCGGCACCGGCGAGGTGGGACGGGCGGCCAGGACGACCAGGGTGCACTCCGGATCGAGGTGGAGGCCCACCGGCCACAGGTCCGCCGACTCCAGGGCGGGCGTGAGCGGGACGGTCGGCAGGGCCAGGTGACTGCCGGTCAGGTTCCACCGGCGGCGGGTCTCCGCGATGACGGTGTGCGAACAGCCGAGTCGGCGGGCGAGCAGCCGCGAGCTGCGGTCGTCCGCGGGGGAGGTCAGGATGCCGACCACGATCTCGGCCTCGTCGATCTCCACCGGCCGCCCCGCCCGGGCGCGGTCCCGCAGCCCGTCGATGCCCTCGACGGCGTACCGCTGCCGCCAGGTGGACACGGTCTGGCGCGAGACGCCCAGGCGGCGGGCGATGTCGCTGGTGGACAGGCCCTCCGCAGCGAGCAGCACGATGGCGGCCCGCTGCGCCGGCAGGCCGTCGCCCTCGGCCCACCGGCGCAGCACCACGTGCTCGTCGGCACCCGGCACAGCGCCGGGGGATGATGCGTCAGACCTACGCGGCACCCCCCCTCG